>JBBQOT010000573.1:0-2907 GCA_038331165.1 Acetobacterales bacterium | reverse complement strand
TCCCGCCCCAGTGTCGCCAGCACCGCGTCGATCCCCGGGCTCACATTGCTCCCCGTCAACGCCGCCCGCAGCGGCTGCGCCACCTGCCCAAGCTTCAGCCCCGTGGCCTCCGCGAACGCCCGCAGCGCCGCATCCACCCCGGCCACGGAAAAATCGCTCGCCGCCAACCCCACCGCCACCTCGCGCAGCATCAGCCGGTTCTCCGCGGTCAACAGCGCCAGCGCCTTCGGCTGCATCGGCAGCGGCAGGCTCTGCGCCAGGAACGCCGCCGCATCGGCCAACTCCACCAGCGTCTTCGCCCGCTCCTTCAACGCCGGCATCAGCGCCTCGATGCGATTGATCGCCGTCGTCCCCAGCGCCAGCCCCGCCCGCCCCGCCAGCCGCCGCGCCACCTCGCCGGCCAGCCATCCGTCGTCGCGCTGCTTCAGCCAATGCGCGTTGACATGCGCGAGCTTGGCATAGTCCATCCGCGCCGCCGCCCGCCCCACGCCGTCGAGGTCGAACAGCCGAATGGCCTCGTCGCGATCTAGAATCTCCACATCGCCATGCGCCCAGCCGAGCCGGAGGAAATAATTGCACAGCGCCTCCGGCAGATAGCCCTGCTCCTGGAACTCCAGCACCGAAACCGCCCCGTGCCGCTTGGACAGCTTCTTGCCATCCTCGCCATGGATCAGCGGAATATGCGCGAAACGCGGCCGCTCCCACCCCATCGCGTCATAGATCTGCGCCTGGCGAAACGCATTGGTCAGGTGGTCGTCACCGCGGATCACATGGCTGATGTCCATGTCGTGGTCGTCGACCACCACGGCATGCTGATAGGTCGGCGTGCCATCGCTGCGCAGGATGATCATGTCGTCCAGCTCGGCATTGGCCACCCGCACCCGCCCCTGCACCAGGTCGTCGATCACCGTCTCGCCCTCGCGCGGCGCGCGCAGCCGTATCGCCGGCGCCACCCCGTCCGGCGCCTCGGCCGGGTCGCGGTCCCGCCAGGGCGACTGCACTTTCTGGCCGCCAGCGGCTTCGCGCGCGGCCCTCAGATCGTCGGCCGACAGGTAGCAGTGATAGGCCGCCCCCGCCGCCACCATCGCGCGCGCCACCTCGGCATGGCGCGCCACGCGCTGGCTCTGGAACACCGTCTGCCCGTTATGCGCCAGCCCGAGCCATTCCAGCCCTTCGATGATCACCCGCGTCGCTGCCTCGGTGGAGCGCTCGCGGTCGGTATCCTCCACCCGGAGGAAAAATTCGCCGCCGTGGTGGCGGGCGAACAACAGGTTGAAAAGCGCCGTGCGGGCGCCGCCGATATGCAGCAGCCCGGTGGGGGAGGGGGCAAAGCGAACGCGTACGGTCATGCCCTTATGTTACCCCGCGCGCCCGAACCGCGCGAGATGCGCCGCATTCTCTGCCTTGGCATTCTGCCGCGCCGCCGCCTTGGCCGACACGCTGGCGATGCCCTCGGCCGGATAGCCCTGCTGCGCCAGCGCCAGGCCGCGATCGAACACCTCGTAGTACTGCGCAATCAGCCCGTCCCGCAGGGCGAACCGGCTGATCCCCTCGAACAGCACCGCCTGGCCCTCCACCCCCGCCCGCCGCGACGCATAGCTGAACCGCCAGCGTGCGTAACCGGTATCGCCCACGCAAACCGGCTCGACGAACTCCCACCAATACTCCCGCCCGCCATCGTGGAACCGCTGCAACATATGCGCGATCGCCGCCCGCCCGGCATGCGGCCCGAAGAACCCATCCTCGTACACCCCATCGGCGGTGAACAGGGCGGCCAGCCCAGCGCCGTCATTGCCCTGCACCGCCGCGGCAAACCGTTTCAGCAACTCCACGAACGCCATCCCACCCTCCCCACGAAAATCACTGACACCCAGCAACGAAACCAGCGTGACCTGCACCCGTGGTGCCGCGTAGCGTGGCGCAATGCAACCCGCCCGCCCACGCTGGATCACCACCCTGGCCGAACAGGCCCACCGCATCGCCGAAGCCGAGCGCGGCCGCTTCGCCCCGTTTCTGGCCGTGGCCATCGCCGCCGGTGCGGCGCTGTACTACATCCTGGCCACCGAGCCCGCACCACGCACCGGCCCGGCGGCCATCACCGCCGGCATCACGCTGCTGATGATAGGCCGCGCCCGCCGGCCATTGCTCGCCCTCGGCCTGCTGATCGCCTGCGCCGGCATCGGCTTCGGCGCCGCCCAATGGGCCACCAACCGCGCGCCGCCGCAGCCGACCCTGCCGACGCGGGCCACCATCGTCACCGGCACCGTCGCCATGGTCGAACCGCTGCCGCAGGGCCGCCGCGTCACCCTCACCGCCCCGCGCCTGGACGGCGCCGCTCCGTTGGCCCGCACCCTGCGCATCCGCTTGCGCACCACCGACCCGGCCGTGGTGGCCACCGGCGACATCCTGCGCGTGCGGGCCATGCTGCTGCCGCCATCGGGTGCCCCGGTGCCCGGCGGCTGGGACATCCAGTTCGACGCCTACCACACCGGCGGCGCCGGCTTCGGCTATGCCCTCAACCCGGCCGAGCGGCTCGCCGCCACCCCGCCATCAGGCATCTCCGCGCGGATGCAGGCGCTGCAGGAAGCGATCATGGCCCGCATCCATGCCGCCTTGCCTGGCAGCACCGGCTTCCTCGCCGCCGGCCTCATGGTGGGTGGCACCACCGCCATTGCCGCGGCCGACCAGGCGGCGTTTCGCGACTCCGGCATTTATCACCTGCTGAGCATCTCCGGCCTGCATCTGGCCATCGCCATGGGCCTGGTGTTCGCCACCATCCGCCTGCTGCTGGCCGCCGTCGAATGGACCGCCCTGCATCTGCCCACCAAAGCCATCGCCGCGATCTGCGCTCTCGCCGCCGGCGGCTTCTACACCCTGCTCACCGGCTCCCAGGTGCCGATGCTGCGC
>JBBQOT010000572.1:0-2916 GCA_038331165.1 Acetobacterales bacterium | reverse complement strand
GAGGTGGGAAAAAACGAATGACGCTGCGCCAAGGCGGGCGCGAGCGCGGCCGGACGGCCGCGCAGGGGTTATTGCACAGGGGGAGTCGGGACGGCGGAGCACCCATGGACCCGCGGGCGGCGACGACATCGCGGTTCGGTTGTGACGGCAACGCCGGCGCTGAGCGCAGCCGGCGTGATGAACCCCGGTGGCGTGACGGACCGGCCGCCTTCGGCGGGGAGGCGACGTCAAGCGCCTGCTGGTCGCGGCGGGGGACGTCGTGCGGGGCAGGGCATGGGAGAGTGCCGGCGCGCCATTGTTCGAAGATCTGTTCGAGCCCGGTGAGCAGCCGGGCGAAGGTGGCGAGGATGAAGGCGTGCAGCGCCGCAAGCGGCCCGAACCGGGCAGCCTGGCGGTCGGCCTGAGCGCGCAAGTCGGCCAGGAGGCCGGCGAGGGGCTGAGCCGAGAGTGGCGCTGGGTTATACATGTTAGTTATATATGATAGTTCACCGGTCGCTGCAAGGGGGGAGTGCGAAAAAACTGAGCCCGCACAGAATAACCCTAGGTGCTGGGCTTTGTGTCGCGGCACCAAGCCGCGCCATAGGGACAAGCCAAAGGCCGATAGTCTTTAAAAACGGTTTTATTTCAATAGTATGAGGTCCAGGGGCTCTGCCCCTGGTGGGTCCAGGGCAAAGCCCTGGCCTTGCCTATCGTTCGGCTGTTGTTGACAGCGCTTGGCATCATTCCAGCCGGTAGCGGATTGCGAGGCTCACGATGCGCCGTGCCGGGTCGAGGTCGCGTGGTGGGGCTGGCAGGGTTGCGCCGTTCAGCAGGGTCAGTGCTGCGGCGTTGAGTGTGGCGGAGCCGGAGTCTTGTTGGACTTCGGCGCGCAGCACTTTTCCGGTGGGGTCGAGTTCGAAGCGCACTTTCACTACGCCTTCTTCCTGGCGGAAGCGCGCGGCGGGCGGATAGCGCCGGTTGCGCTCGATCCAGGCTGACAGTGCTGCTTGCCATGCCGCCACTATTTGTGGGTCAGGTGGCGCGGCGGCTTGGGCTGGGGCGGCGGGCGCCGCAGGGACCGATGGCGGTGCGGGCGCAGTTGCGCCGGATGGCGCAGCCGCGCGCAATCGGGGGCGCGGTGTGGGCGGCGGCGGGGGCGCAGTTGGAGGGTCAGGCCAGGCCACCGCCTCGACCATTGGTGCCTCCTGTAGATCGGCCGCGACCGGCAGCCCTGGCGCTGCGGCGTAGACTTCCACCAGCGCGATGGCGGGCGGCTCGTCGGCCTTGGGCAGGGCACGGGGTGGCGTGGCGAAAATCAGCGCCGCCACGCCGGCATGCGCGGCCAGCGCCACCGCCAGCGGCCCGGCCAGCGTGGCGCGTCGCCGTGCTCCGGGCGCGCGCGGCGTCAGGAATCCCAGGTGGGGGCGAACCCCGGCGAGACGAAGCGCTGGCCTTTCGGTAGTGCGGCGATGGCTGCGCGGTCGGCGTCGTCCAGCACGATGTCCAGGGCGGCGAGGTTGGCCAGCTGGCTTTCGGCGCGCGCGGCTTTCGGGATGGCCGCGACGCCATCCTGCGCAAGCAGCCAGGCCAGGGCCACCTGGGCTTGGGTGCAGCCGTGCTTCTGCGCGATCACTTCCAGCGCCGGATGCTCCGCCAGCCGGCCCTGCGCGAGCGGGCAATAGGCGGTGACGGCGAGGCCCATGGCGCGTGTGTGTTCGACCAGCTTCGCCTGGTCGAGCAGCACATGGTATTCGAACTGGTTGCAGGCGATTGGCGCGCCGATCTCGGCCACCTGCTTCAGCAGGGCGATGGAGAAATTCGACACGCCGATATGACTGGCCAGGCCCTGTTCGCGGAACTTCACCAACTGGCCGAGTGCCGCCGGCAGATCCATATTCGGGGCCGGCCAGTGGATCAGGTAGAGATCGACATAGCTGGTGCGCAGCTGCTTCAGGCTGGCCTCCATGGCGTGCTGCATCGCGTTGGGCGCCAGGTTCTCCCACCATACTTTCGTCGTCAGGTGGATGTCGGCTCGCTGTACCGGCGTGGCCGCCAGGGCGGCGCCCACGGCATCTTCGTTGCCATACATCTGCGCGGTGTCAATGTGGCGGTAGCCACGCTCCAACGCGCCCAGAACGGCGGTGGTGCACTCGTCGCCCTTCATGCGCCAGGTGCCCAGGCCGAGCTTGGGCATCTGCATGCCTTGGGCTTCGATTATCTTCATGTGTCGTGTTCCTTGAAGGAAGGCCAGGGGCTCTGCCCTGTCAGCGCGGAGATAGCGAAGGCGAGGGCTCTGCCGTCGCGGCGCGAAGCCGCGCCCCGGGACCCGCAAAGGGTCAGAGACCCTTTGATCCCATTAGCTTTAGTGGTCGTGCCGGCTGCCACCAGTCGAACCTGCCTGTCAATCTGGGCTGCTGGCGCAGCCAAATTATCAACCTATTGGAATTTCTAGTATTTCTTGCAAATAAGGTCCAGGGGCTTGGCCCCTGGCGGGTCTGGGCAGAGCCCAGCCTCGCTGATCTTCGCGCCCATGGGACGCTGCCCCAAGACCCGTCTGTCAAGAGCGTTTGGAAAAATCCACGACCGCGGCGAAGCCGGTTTCGGTGCCGAAGGCGAGGCGGGTTCCATCGGGATTCCAGGCCAGGGCGGAGATTGGGCCGCGGCCGGGGGCGGCGACCGGGAGGATGCGCGCGGAGTTGATGTCGGCCATGACGACCAGGCCGTCGGCGAAGCCTGCTGCGATGGCGTCGTGGGTGGGGTGGGCGGCCACCCTGGTGCAGGTGATGCCGTCGCCGCCGGCCAGTTCGGTGGGTGGTTTGCCCATCGGGCCGCCGCCATGGAACGGCCACAGCACCACGCTCTCCGCCCCCGATGTCGCCAGCCAGCGGCCCTTCGCCGTAAAGCTCAGGAAATGCGTCTTGGTCGGGTAGCCACTCA
>JBBQOT010000571.1:0-2922 GCA_038331165.1 Acetobacterales bacterium | reverse complement strand
ATCGCGACGGTGGGGGAGCGGGAACCGGTGGTGAAGGCGATGGCCTCGCTGAACCTCGACTCGGCGCGTGCGGCGGCAGATGCCAGCACGAAGCGCTGGGCGGAGGGGCGGCCGCTGTCGGCGATCGACGGGATGCCGGTGGGGATCAAGGACCTGCTGGAGACCGTGGACCATCCGACCGAGATGGGCTGCGAGGCGTTCCGTGGAAACTTCCCCAAGCGCGACAACGCGGCGGTGTGGGCGCTGCGCCTGGCGGGTGCCGTGATCTTCGGCAAGACGGTGACGGCCGAGATCGGCGGATCACATCCCGGGCCGACGACCAATCCATTCGATGCCTCGCGCACGCCGGGCGGCTCGTCGTCCGGGTCGGCGGCGGCGGTGGGGGCGCGGATGATGCCGGCGGCGATCGGGACGCAGGTGGGCGGGTCGATCATTCGGCCGGCGGCGTATTGCGGGAATTTCGCGCTGAAGCCGACGCAGGGGGGCATCAACCGCGGCGAGCGGCAGGCGACGTCGATGAGCACGCATGGGCCGCATGCCGGGTCGATCGAAGACATGTGGCAGGTGGCGATCGAGATCGCGAAGCGGGCCGGCGGGGACCGGGGGTGCATGGGATTGATCGGGCCCGACTCGCCGCCCGAGGCGGTGAAGCCGGGGCGGCTGATCGTGCTGGAAACCGAGGGGTGGGCGGAGTTGGACCCAGTCAGCAAGGAAGCGTTCGAGTCGCTGCTGGAGAGGCTGCGCGCGGCGGGGATCATACTGCTGCGGCGGAGCGAGCATCCGTTCGTCGAGGCGCTGGAGCGGTCGGTGGCCAATGGGCGGTCGGTGTGCGGGAGCATCACGGCGTGGGAGAACCGGTGGTATCAGCGCCCGCTGGTGGATGCCAATCCGGGCAAGGTGAGCGAGCGGGCGCAGAATGCGTTGCGGCGGGCGGAGGCGATGTCGCCGGATGACTATCGCGCGGCGCTGCTGGCGCGGGACAGCGCGCAGCTTGTGCACAAGGCGGTGGCACCCCTGGCCGATGCGGTGATCACGCTGGCCTGCCCGGGGCCGGCGACACCGTGGGCGGGCGATGTGCCGGGGCAGCCCTTGCATCCGCGGCCGACCGGGGATTTCGTGTTCAACGCGCCGAGTTCGATGCTGTTCGCGCCGGCGGTGACGATGCCGTTGATGGGCGTGGGCGGGATGCCGGTTGGCGTGCAGGTGATGGGGCAGCAGCACGAGGATGCGCGGATGACGGCGATTGCGCGGTGGCTGTCCACCAATATCGCGCCAGTGGTGGCCTAGGCTTTTCCGGCGAACCAGGGGGCGAGCTGGCCGTAGAGGCTGCGGTAGCGAGCGTAGCCCTGGTCGTGGGCGGCGGCGGTGGCGGGGTTCGGAGTTAGCACCCTGCCCTGCCCGATGAAGTTTGTGACGCCGTGCCAGTCGGTGGTGGCGCCGGTGCCGATGGCGGCGAGCCAGGCCGCGCCGAGGCAGGAGCCGGGGTGGTCGGTCAGCACGCGGACGGGCATCTGGAAGATGTCGGCGATGATCTGCATCCAGATCAGGCTTTTCGAACCGCCATCCGAGGCGCGCAGGCGGTGGATGGGGTGGCCGATCTCCTGGAAAACGTCCGCGTGGTGGCGCAGGGCGTAGCCGATGGATTCGAGGGTGGCGCGCCAGAGGTGGCCAGCGGTGTGGTTCAGGCTCATGCCGGTGAAGGTGGCGCGGGCGAGCGGGTCGTGCAGCGGGGATTTCTCGCCCAGCGGGTAGGGCAGGACGGCGAGGCCCGCGCTGCCGGCGGGGAGGGCGGCGGCGAGGCGGTCGAGGCGGGCGTGGGGCTTGTCTTGGCCGGGGGCCAGGATCGCGGCGAGCCAGTTGAGCATCGAGCCGCCGCTGGCCATGCAGCCGTTGGGGACGAACAGGCCGGGGATGGAGTGGTAGTCGAGGTAGAGGCGGTGGTCCGGCCTCGCCTCGCGGCTGGCCATCAGGATGTCGGCGCTGCCGCCGAACTTCAGCAGCACGTCGCCTTCGTCGGTGAGGCCGGCGGCGTAGGCGCTGGCAATGTGGTCGGCGCTGCCGGCGATGACGGGCAGGCCGGCGGGCAGGCCGGTGGCGGCGGCCGCTTCGGGGGTGACTTCGCCGAGGCGGGTGTGGCCTTCGCGGACGGGTGGGAGCAGGCCGGGTGCGATACCGGCCAGAGCGATCAGGTCCGGGGCGGGCTCGGCGGTGTGGAGGTCGAGGAAGCCGGCTTCGAGGGCCCAGTTGCGTTCGGCGGTGCGGTTTCCGGTGAGACGCCAGGAGATGTAATCGTAGGAGCCGGTGAGGGTTTTCGCCTGGGCGAGGATGTCCGGCTCGTGTTTGGCCAGCCAGTGCAGCTTGGGGGCGGCGACCTGCTGGTTCAGGCCGTTGCCGGTGGTGGCGAGGAAGCGGGCGGGGTCGGTGGTGGCGAGGAGATGGGCCAGTTCGGCGTCGCAGCGGGCGTCGCTTTGCTGGATGCTGGGGCGCAGGGGGCGGCCATTGGCGTCGAGCAGGACCAGGGCGGGGAGCATGCCGGCGACGCCGATGCCGGTGAGGGCATCGCGGGCGCGCGGTTCGGCGGCGAGGAGCTCATGGCAGATGGCGCAGGCGTTGGCCCACCATTGGTTCGGGTCGGCCTCGGCCCAGCCGGAGTGGGGGACGCTGAGGGTGGCGGGGCGGGTGGCCAGCGCGACGACACGGTTCGGCAGCTCGATGAGGATGCCGATGGTGGAGGTGGTGCCGATGTCGAGGCCGATGGTGAACATGGCGCTCAGCGCAGGGTGTTGACCTTGTCCATAAAGCGTTTCACACGGTCGGTGTCGACGGCGTTCCAGGTGATGCCGTTGTGCTTGAAGTGGGTGCCGACCACGGCGCCGTCGGCCAAAACAAGCATGGCGGCGACGTTTTCGAGGTTGACGCCGG
>JBBQOT010000570.1:0-2928 GCA_038331165.1 Acetobacterales bacterium | reverse complement strand
GCTTCGCCCCAAACCCCACCAGGACCCGAGCGCGCCTTTGTGCGACGGGCCGCCACCCTCGACCCCATATAATCAGAATGAATGGGTTTCCAAAGGCCCTCGGCCTTTGGCGGGTCGAGGGCAGAGCCCTCGCCTTGCCTTACCTTGATCTTCGTCCAGTCAGACGGGCCGGTCGCCGATTACGGTGACGCGGTTGCCGCTGCGGGTGTGGGGCCAGTAGTCCCACATGGCGCGGTGCTGGACGCAGCGATTGTCCCAGAAGGCGACGGTGCGTTCGGTCCAGCGGAAGCGGCACTGCCAGAGCGGGCTTTCGGCGTGGTCGTAGAGGTAGCGCAGGATCGCCTCGCTCTCGTCGCCGGGGAGGCCGAGGATGCGGCGGGTGAAGCCGCGGTTGACGTAGAGCGCTTTTTGCCCGGTGACCGGGTGGGTGCGAACGACCGGGTGCTCGGCCTTGGGGTAGGCCGGGCGGTCGGCGATGCCATGGTTGGCGTAGGTGCCGCGATAGACCTGTTCGCCGTCGTGCACCGCGACGAGGCCGTCGAGATAGGTTTTCATGCGGTCGGACAGTGCCTCGTAGGCGGCGTACATGCTGGCGAACAGGGTGTCGCCGCCTTGGGGCGGGCATTGCTTGATGTAGAGGATGGAGCCCATTGGCGGTTCCTCGTCGCAGGAGACGTCGCTGTGCCAGCCTTCGCCGTTGGCGCGGGGGCTGTCGCGGTCGGCGTGGATTTTCATCAGCGCCGGCAGGCCGGGCTCGTGCGGGGCGGCGGGGTGGATGTGCAGGTCGCCGAAGCGTTTGCCGAAATCGAGGTGCTGTTGCGGGGTGAGGGTTTGGTCGCGGAAGAAGACCACGAGGTTTTCGGCGAAGGCGCGGTGGATTTCGTCGAATTGCTGGTTGCCGAGTGGGCGGGACAGGTCGACGCCGCCGATTTCGGCGCCGATGATGGGGGTGAGTTTTTCCACCGTGATGGTCTGGTAGGGGGCGGACTCGCCGGGGGCGTGGCGATAGCGGGGGCCCTGGTTGCCGCGCAGCGTGTTCATGGGGTTCCTCCGGTGCTTTGACGGGACGGTATCACGGGTTGGGCGAAAGGTCGCCCAAGCTTGTGGCGCGGGTGATGCGCAGGGCGATGACCGGCAGGGGGGCCAGGTCCATGGCGGCATATTGCGGGTAGCGGGCGCGCAGCAGGGTTTGCGCGGCGTCGTGCTCCGGCCCGTCGGGCAGGATGTCGGCGCGGCCGTGCAGCATGACCCAGCCGAGGCGGGTCCAGTCTTCGGCGTAGCGGTCGGCCGTGAAGGCGGCCTGCGGGTTGGCGGCGATGTTGGCCAGGCGACGCAGTGGGCGATCAGTGCGCTTGGGTTTGCGGTCGATCGTCACATACAGGCTGGCATCGGCCAGCGTGTAGCAGACCGGGACCACATGCGGCGCGCCGGCGGCATTGGCGGTGGCAAGATGGCCGACTCGGCCAGCCATCAGGAAGGCGCGTTGGGCCAGAGTGATCGTGTGAACGTGCATCGCACTCCTCCTGCTGGCCACGCAGACGTGGCGGATCGCGCGTTGTCACCCAGGCGTGACACAAGTCGGGCCATCGGTGTGCTAGGCTTATTTCGTTAACAATCGCGACAGCAGCGGGGGCGCAAATGGCCGGCGATCTCTACATCGAGAGCATCGATGACCAGCAATTCATCAACCTCAAGGCGGCCGGCGGCACGGTGGCGGAAGTCATCTTCCACGCCAACCGTCCATTCTACGAATTCGCCGACAAGCTCAATACCCAGTTGCAGCCGGGCGCAAATAACGATCGCCGGAAGCTGCCGGCCCATGCCTATGTGCGGTTCGATGCGACGAACCGGGACAAGTACAATCTGTTCATCGGCGACCCGACCCAGCGGCTGCGGATGGACGATTTTTTCAAGAAATGCGCACGTCCTTTGGGCGTCGTGTCGGCCAACGGCAATCTGGCCAACTGGCCGGGCAACACCGTGTTTTCGGCAGCCTTGATGCTGGGCGCAGCGTTGCAGAACGGATCGGTGACAATCGAATACTACAAGTTCAATGGCCGGCTGCTGCTTTCGGCCTGCCCGGGTTGGACCAAGCACGACGAGCCGTGACCACCGGCGGACTGGCTGACCGCGGGCGGCTCGTATAGGCTGCCCTTCGCTTAACCAGGGGAAGACGGTCCATGCATATCGGCGCCTCGATGTTTTTCACCGACTACTCGATGACGCCGGCAGCACTTGGCCGGGCGTTGGAGGAGCGCGGCTTCGAATCGGTCTGGGCGCCGGAGCATTCGCACATTCCGGCGTCGCGCCGTTCGCCGTGGCCGGGCGGGGCCGACCTGCCGAAGCAGTATTACGACTGCATGGACCCGTTCGTGACGCTGACGGCGGCGGCGGCGGCGACCACGCATTTGAAGATCGGCACCGGGGTGTGCCTGGTGAACCAGCGCGATCCGATCCAGACGGCCAAGCTGGTGGCCTCGATCGACCAGGTGAGTGCGGGGCGGTTCCTGTTCGGCATCGGCATTGGCTGGAACGCCGATGAGATGGAGAACCACGGCACGGTGTTTGAAACGCGGGCCAAGCTGGTGCGCGAGCGGATCGAGGCGATGAAGGTGATCTGGACCAAGTCGAAGGCGGAATACCACGGCGAGTTCGTCAATTTCGACGAGATGATGGCCTGGCCGAAGCCGGTGACCAAGCCGCATCCGCCGGTGATCGTGGGCGGTGCCTTTCCGCAGGGGGCGCGCCGGGCGTTGCGCTATGGCAATGGCTGGATTCCGATCGCCGGGCGCGCGCCGATCGAGGATGGGCTGCGCGCGTTCAAACAGATGGCCGCCGAGATGGGGCGCGATCTGGCCGAAGTGCCGGTTTCGGCCTTTGGGGCGATTGAGGACATCGATGCGATCCGTCGCAATGGCGAGCTGGGGG
>JBBQOT010000569.1:0-2928 GCA_038331165.1 Acetobacterales bacterium | reverse complement strand
AAGCTTATCGAGGCCAAGCGCAGCTGGGCGCGGGACGGGCGGTTGCTGACCGGCACCACAGCCGATCCTGATGCCGTTCGGCTGCCGCCCGGGCAGCGGCTGACCCGCGATTGGCCGGTGCTGGATTTGGGCGCGCAGCCTGCTGTTACGGCGGCGCGGTTCCGGCTCGATGTCGACGGCGCGGTGCGTCATCCGTTGAGCCTGCGCCTGGAGGAGTTCATGGCGCTGCCGCAGGAGGAAAGCGTATCGGACATGCATTGCGTGACCCAATGGTCGCGCTACGACAACCACTGGCAGGGGGTTGCGGCGCGCCGGCTGATCGCGATGGTGCAGCCGCGGGAGGCCGCGCGCCATGTCGTGCTGCATGCCTATGACGGCTACGCGACCAATGTGCGGCTGGACCAGTTCGACCAGGCGGATGTGTTCCTGGTGCATTCCTGGGAGGGTGCGCCGATCAGCCGCGAACATGGCGGGCCGGTGCGGGCGTTGATCCCGCGGCTTTATCTGTGGAAGTCGGCCAAGTGGATCCAGCGGGTGGAATTCACCGAGCGCGATCGGCCGGGATTCTGGGAACGCAACGGGTATCACAACAACGCCGATCCGTGGCAGGAGGAACGCTATGACTGAGATGTCGCGGCGGGTGTTGCTGGGCGGGGCGGGGTTGTTGGGTTTGATGCAGGAGGGGACAGCGATGGAACAACTGGCGTGGGGTTTCAGCTTTCCCAGTATCGAGGGCGACACGCTGGCGCTGTCGGCGCTGACCGGGCGGGTGCTGCTGGTGGTCAACACCGCGAGCTTCTGCGGCTACACGAACCAGTATGCCGCGCTGCAAAAGCTGCACAAAGCGCGCGGGGCGGAAGGGCTGACGGTGATCGGCATTCCGTCGCAGGACTTCAACCAGGAATCGGCAAGTGCGTCAGAGGTCAAGAAGTTCTGCGATACCCAGTTCGGCATCGACTTCCCGATGACCACGATCCTGAAAGTGCGCGGCGCCCAGGCGGACCCGTTCTACCGCTGGGTGAAGGGTGC
Source organism: Acetobacterales bacterium (assembly GCA_038331165.1). Classification (GTDB taxonomy): domain Bacteria; phylum Pseudomonadota; class Alphaproteobacteria; order Acetobacterales; family Acetobacteraceae; genus CAMDGX01. The sequence goes on along the minus strand of JBBQOT010000569.1, from coordinate 1,899 downwards.
CACCGGCTGGGAGCCGGGCTGGAACTTCTGCAAAGTGCTGGTCGGGCGCAACGGTCGCGTGGCTGGTACCTTCGGCTCGGGCGACGAACCGGGGGGCGCGCGTCTTTCAGCCGCGGTCGGCGCGGCGCTGGGGGCGAGGGCTTGATTCCGAGTAGCCAGTGGAAGATGACAAGGCCAGGGCTCTGCCGTTGCGGCGCGAAGCCGCACCGCAGGGACCCGCCAAAGTCCCGAGCGCGCATTCGCGCGACGGCCGACGGCCTTTGGAAACCATAGATAAGGTCCAGGGGCTTAGCCCCTGGTGGGTCCAGGGCGAAGCCCTGGCCTTGCTCGCTCAACGCTGCTTTTTGCTATGTTTGGATGACGCCTAGTCACCCGAAGCGGTTGGATTTTGGGAAGCCGTTGGGAGGCAGGCGGCCGATCTGGGCGCGGTCGCCGAGCCAGTCGCGCAGGTTTTCTTCGGTGCGGGTTTTCTCGCCCAGGCGCCAGGTGAGGCCTTCGGCGAGGGTGAAGGTTTTGATGTCGGCGAGGGTGGCGTCCTTGTATTTTTGCAACATCACGCCGCCGCCGCGGGCCAGTTCGGCGACCTGATCGAGCGGGAAGACGAGCAGCTTGCGGTTGCTACCGACGATGGCGACGTGGTCGCCGTGGACCGGCACGCAGAACGCTGCCTCTTCGCCTGGCTTGAGGTTGAGCACCTGCTTGCCGGTGCGTTTTTCCGCCAGCATGTCTTCGGATTTCACCACGAAGCCGCGGCCGGTGTTGCTGGCGACGAGGTATTTCACGCCTTCGCGCCAGATGAACAGGGCGGTGGCGTCGTCTTCGTTGGTGAGGTCGGCGAGCAGGCGCATTGGCTGGCCGTCGCCGCGGCCGCGCGGCAGCTCGGCGGCCTTGAGGGTGTAGGCGCGGCCGTTGGTGGCGAACAGGCAGAGCCGGTCGGTGGTCTCGCACGGCACCAGCAGTTTGAGGCGGTCGCCGTCCTTGAACTTTTGTTCGCTGGCGTCGGCGATGTGGCCTTTCAGGGCGCGCACCCAGCCCTTGTCGGACAGGATGACGGTGATCGCCTCGCGCTCGACATAGGCGTCGGTGGAGATTTCGATGTCGGCGGGCGGGCCGGCGAGTTGGGTGCGGCGGGTGCCGAGCGGGCCGGCGCCGAATTTCTGGCGGATTTCTTCCAGCTCGGCGGTGATCTTTTCCCAACGCTTGGCTTCGCTGCCCAGCAGGGCCTGGACGGTCTTGCGTTCCTTGGTGAGGGCTGCGTGTTCCTTGCGGATTTCCATTTCCTCCAGCCGGCGCAGGCTGCGCAGGCGCATGTTGAGGATGGCTTCGGCCTGGGTGTCGGTGAGGGTGAAGCTGCGGATCAGGGTGGGCTTGGGTTCGTCCTCGTAGCGGATGATGCGGATCACCTCGTCGAGGTTGAGGTAGACGGCGAGGAAGCCGTCGAGGATTTCCAGCCGGCGCTCGATGGCGGTGAGGCGGTGGCGCTGGCGGCGGACCAGCACCTCCTGGCGGTGGGCGAGCCATTGGGTGAGCACGTCGCGCAGGCCGAGCACGCGCGGGGTGCGGTCGGCGGTGAGCACGTTCAAGTTCAGCGGGAAGCGGGTTTCCAGCGCCGTGGCGCGGAACATCGTGGCCATCAGTGCCTCGGGCTCGATGCCGCGGGCCTTGGGTTCGAGGACCAGGCGGACCAGTTCGGTGCTTTCGTCGCGGATGTCGGCCAGCAGCGGGAGTTTCTTGTCCTCCATGAGTTGGGCGATTTGTTCGATGAGGCGGGATTTCTGCACCTGGTAGGGGATTTCGGTGATGACGATGAACCAGGTGCCCATGCGGCCCTTTTCGACTTCCCACTTGGCGCGCAGGCGGAAGCCGCCGCGGCCGGTTTCGTAGGCTTGCAGGAGGGCG
>JBBQOT010000568.1:0-2932 GCA_038331165.1 Acetobacterales bacterium | reverse complement strand
ATAGAGCGAGCCACCGCCGAAATCCCCCACCAGATTCAACGGCGGCATCGGCTTGTCCGCTGACCCGATCGCCCCCAGCGCGCCAGCCACTGCGATATAGGTGATGTCGTGCCCTGCCACATGCGCCAGCGGCCCCTCCTGCCCCCAGCCGGTCATGCGCCCATACACCAGCTTCGGATTGCGCCCCAGCACCACATCCGGCCCCAACCCCAACCGCTCCATCACCCCCGGTCGAAACCCCTCGATCAACACCTCAGCCTGGTCCAGCAGCACCAGTGCGCTGGCGATATCCGCGGGCTTCTTCAGGTCCAGTTGCACCAGCCGCCGCCCGCGCAGCGTCACATCTGTCGGCCGATGTGCCGTCCCTGGCCGATCGATGCGCACCACATCGGCCCCCATATCGGCCAGCAGCATCGCCGCAAACGGTCCCGGTCCGATCCCGGCGAACTCCACCACACGCAAACCCGATAGCGGTCCCGGCGCACTCATTGATCGCTCTCCTGCCACACTGCCCGGTCGAGTGCCGAACCTTGGCGGCAGCCTAGCTTCCCGCGCGCGGCTGCGAAACCTCTTGCATCTGGACGTGGCCACCGGGAATGGCGCATTTTGTCGACAACCTGCCCGCCAACAAACGGGCACACCATGACGGAGGGAGCTGGCAATGAAATTCACCTGGTTCAACCTGATGCCCTGGCCGCATCTGCCCGACGACTTCCGGGAGACGAACCGTTCGGTCTGGGTGGATATCGACCAGTCGCTGTTCGACCCCGCGCGCTGCCACGAAGTCTACAACGACTATCTCGACCTGCTGGAATACGCCGACACGCTCGGCTACGACGGCGTCGGCATCAACGAGCACCACCAGAACGGCTATGGCCTGATGCCCTCGCCCAACATCATGGCCGCCTCGCTGGCCCGGCGCACCAGCAATGCCGCCGTCGTGGTGCTCGGCAACTTCATCGGCCTCTACAACCCGCCGATCCGGGTGGCCGAAGAATTCGCCATGCTCGACATCATGACCGGCGGCCGCTTCGTCGCCGGTTTCCCGGTCGGCACCTCGATGGATACCAATTTCTGCTACGGCACGATCCCGGCCCTGACCCGCGAGAAATACGCCGAGGCGCACGAGCTGATCATCCGCGCCTGGACCGAGAAGAAACCCTTCGCCTTCAACGGCCGCTATACCAAGCTGCGCCACGTCAATCTGTGGCCCAACGTGCTGCAAACGCCACACCCGCCCATCCACATTCCCGGTGGCGGCTCGATCGAGACCTATGATTTCTGCCTCGACAACACCTATTCCTATTCCTACCTCAGCTTCTCCGGCTACTTGCGGGCCAAAGCCCTCATGGACGGCTACGGGCAGCGCGTAAGCGAGCGCGGCACCGACATGTCGCCGTATCGCGCCGGCTTCGCCCAAACCGTGTTCGTCGCCGAAACCGACGAGGAAGCCGAGCGGCTCTACTCCGAGCACGCCTTCTACTTCTACAATCGGTGCCTGCACGTCTACCCGGGTTTCGCCGACGCGCCTGGCTACCGCACCATCAAGACCATTCAGTCCGGCGCGCTCAACCAGTACATGCGCCCGAACTACCCGAACCTCACCTGGAAGGACCTGGTCGATGGCGGCTATATCATCGCCGGATCGCCCGAGACTGTGCGCCAGCGCTTCGAGGAGCTGATCAAGGGCCTGCGCGTCGGGAATATTTTTCTGCTGCTGCACGTCGGCAACATGCCCAAGGACAAGTGCATGTACTCAACGAAGCTGTTCGCCGAAAAGGTCATGCCGCATTTGCGCAACATGTGGCCGGAATACGACAGCGACAACCGCTTCTGGTGCAAGCCGATCGCGCGGCGCGCCACCCCGGCGCCGGTGGGCCGGCCCGAGATGGTGCCGGCGAAATGATCACCGCCCACACCATCGAAACCCGCGCCGCAGCGATCAACGTGCTGTCGGGCGGCGCTGGACCCGACCTGCTGTTCCTGCACGCCGCCGGCGGCATCACCGCGGAGAACCCGTTCCTGCGCGCCTTGGCGGCGAAGTACCGCGTCTTCGCACCGCAGCTGCCAGGTTACGGCGATAGCGGCGATAGCGACAATGTCCGCGACATGCTCGACGTCACGCTGCACAGCTTCGACGTGCTTGAGGCGCTGGGTCTCGATAAGCCAATCCTGGTCGGCCACTCATTGGGCGGCATGATCGCCGCCGAGATGGCCGCACTGCGCCCGAAGGAGGTGGAGAAACTCTGCCTCATCGCCTCGGCCGGGCTCTGGCTCGACGCGTATCCGGTGCCCGACATCTTCACGCTGCTGCCGCGCGAATTCCCCGCCTACATGTTCCACGACGCCGAGGCGGGCGCGAAGATGATGGCCACCGGCGGCAACATGAACGACCCCGCCTTCCTCATCCCGTTCCTGGTAACCAACGCCCGCCAGCTCGGCATGGCCGGGAAATTCCTGTTCCCGATCCCCGAGCGCGGGCTCTCGGAGCGCATCCACCGCATCCGGGCAAAGACCGTGCTGGTTTGGGGCGATTCCGACCGCATGTTCCCCGCCCCTTACGCCCAGGCCTTCAAGGGCCTGATCAAGGGGGCGGAACTGGTCAGCGTGCCCGATGCGGGCCATCAGGTGGTTCTGGAGCAGACCGACGCCGTTATGTCGGCGATCGCCCGCCTGGGGTAGGCCGCATCGCAGGCTTTGCGTTCCGTCGCTCCACCCCATATGCCCTGTTCGGGCGTTCCAGTTCCATCGAAACCTTGCCGTAGGCTGACCCATGACCGAGAGCTTGATTGAAGCCACCGCCGAACGCCTGTTTGGCGATTACGTCACCCCCAAGCACCTGGCCGCCGCCGAGCAGGGTGACTTCGCCGCCGACGCCTGGCGCGCCATCGAGGAAGCGGCCCTGCCCCGCGCCCTGGTTGCGGAGGAGGCG
>JBBQOT010000567.1:0-2933 GCA_038331165.1 Acetobacterales bacterium | reverse complement strand
ACATTGCACGGCTGCGCGTCGGCCGGCCGCTGCGGCGGTGACGGCGGCGGCGGAGGGGGTGGCGGGGCAGGGGGTGGCGGGCCAGGGGGCGGCGGCTCGGGCGGCGGCTCGGGCGGCGGCTCGGGCGGTGGCTCGGGCTCGGGCTCGGGCGGCGGCGGGGCGACGACCAGCGGTGGGGCAACCGGACGGCATTGCGCCAGCCGTGCCGCCAACTCGCGCTCCCGTTCGGCAATCCGGCGCCGCAGGTCGATCGTTTCCATCCGCAGCGTGCCGTCGTCGATCGGTGGCACCGGGCAGAGCGCCTCGCGCGGATCGGCGGCGTCGCCCATGCGCTGCGCCATGCCGAATCCCCACATCATCGCCAGCCCGGCGAGCGAGAACCCCACCGCCAGCGCTATAACCGTCAGAGCAATCAGGAATTGCCGACGGCCGGCGCCGTTCGCCGATGTCGTGCCGCGCTGCGGGGTGGGGTCGTCGGCCACACGTCACGTCAAACATCCCGCCCACGGCACCGGCCGGGCGGGATCGATGGCGCGACAGAGATCGCATTTCGGCATCAGCCGGACTGGCCCGGCCGCGCCAGGCACGCCTGCGGAGGCGGCGTGCGCAGCGCCTCGGCCACCATGCGCCCCACATCGGCGCCGTGCCCGGCGGCAAAGACCTGCCCGCCGGTGGCCTCGGCCAGGCACGCGGCCTGTTCGTTGCGGGCGATGTCGATGACCGAGATCGACAGCAGCGGATCGGCGGCGCGCGCCGCGCGGGCGGCAGCACAGGGATCGGCACGGCAGGTCTCGGTGCCGTCGGTGACCACCACCACGAAACCCGGCGTGCCGGCGGGCCGGCCCTTCACGGCAGCGGCGGCGCGCTCGATCGACAGGGCGAGCGGGGTGCCGCTGGCATCGGGCCGCAATGCCCGCAAGGCTGCCCCCAGCGGCGCGCGCTGGAGGTTGTTGTAGCTGCCGACCGGCACCACCGAGCACTGGCTGGCCTCCACCCGGTCGGGATTGAACGAGCCGAAGCTGAACAAATGCACGCGGGCGCGGCCGGGCAGGGTGTCCAGCACCGCCAGCGCGGTGCGTCGCGCCTCCTCCATGCGCTCCTGGCCGGCTGGCGTGCGGGCCATCTCGGCGAGCATGCGGTCGTTGCCGGGTGTTTCCGTGATCGGGCCGGCCTCTTTCTCGATCGCCGCCATGCGCTCGCGCTCGCCGGCGGCATCCAGCGTGGCCGGCCAGCGCATCGAGGCCGAGGTATCGACAATCAGCGCGATGTCCACCGCCTCGACCGCGGCGCAGACTTGGCACTGCGCACGGCGGCGCGCGCTATCGCTCTCCACCTCGGCGATGCGGCGGCGCAGCTCCATTTCCGTCACCCGCAGGCTGCCATCGTCCAGCGGCGGGATCGGGCAGACGGCGTCGCGCGGCGTGGCGGCCCGGGACATGGCAAGGGCGATCGAGGTGCCCCACCACATCGCCAGCCCCGCCAAAGGCAAGCCCACGGCGATGGCAGCCACCGCGAGTGCCACCAGGAAGCGGCGGCGGCGCCACCCCACGTCGTTCGGGCTGGCACGGTTATTCGAGGATTCGCTCATGGCACCGTGAACTCCGTCACGTTCTGCATCGCCGGACCGCTGGCGGTGCCCTTCACCTCGCGCGCCTCGCCGGCGGTGACGATGCGCACGGTGAACGGCACCGGCGTGCGCCGCTCGGCATAGTCGTAGTAGTGCACCTGCACGCGATAGGTGCCCGGCGGCGGCTTGCCGCTCCAGACCACGTTCTCCACCGGGCCGCGCGAGGCACGGCCGCCCTGGGCGTTCATGTCCACATCCAGCACGCCGCCGCCGCAGCCCTGGGTGCGCTCGAAGAAGATGTGCCCGTCACCGGCACAGCGGATATGCAGGTCGAGATCGGCCGGCCCGTCCCAGATCAGCGACACCTGATATTCGCCGCTGCGGGCGCGCTCGCGTTCCAGCCGCTGGTCGATCTCGCTGCGGCGTTGCGGTGGCGGTGGCGGCGGCGGGGCGGTCTGCGGAACCGGGCGCGGGATGGCGGCGATGCGGCATTGCTGGATGCGGCCGGCATAGCTGCGCTCTAGCTCGGCGATGCGGCCACGCAGGCGGATCTCCTCCTCCTGCAACTGCACCAGCCCGCCATCGCGCGCCGGCGGCAGCTCGCAGATCGGCGCTGCCGGCAGCCGCACCAGGGCCACGGCGTGGCGCATCACATCGGGCAGGAACCAGGCCAGCACGGCGGCGCACAGCAGCAACAGCGCGGCCATGCCCAGCAGGCGCAGCGGCCAGCGGGCGGGCGCCGCGGCGGGCTCGGGCGGCGGTGGCGGGGCTGCCACCGGCTCGGGCGCCAGTGGTGGTGGCAGTGGTGGTGGGGCAGCCGGGCGCGGCGTGGCGGCGGCGCGCACCAGTTCGCCCTTCAGCGCCGGCAACGGGGCGGCGTTCTCCACCGCGCGCAGGCCCCAGCCGGCCAGCACCGGCTCGCCGCCGACCAGGCGCAGATCGGCCAGGGCCGCGCCCTCAAGTGCCACCGCCAGCAGGTCGCCCAGGGTGCGGGCACCCTCGCCGCGATCGGCGCGCAGGCGTGCGGCCTCCTGCTCGACCTCCTCGACCAACAGGCGCACCAGGTCCAGCGCCGGGCCGCGCTGATCGGGCAGCAAATCGTCCAGATGGGCGATCGGGCCGTCGCGCGTGGTGAACCACTGGATCGACTCGGCCAGCACGTTGGCATCGGCGAACAGCCCGGCATGGCGCGCCATGCCGCGCGACAGCAAATGCTGCACCACCTGGGTGCGATAGTCTTGGGCCACGCCGTCGAGCACGCGCGCCGGGCGGCGGCTGCGCCGGTCGGTTTCGCCAATGAGGCGGAGGGGGGCCATGATCCCTCCCTCAGCGCGTCGCTGGCGTCGCCGGCGTGGCCGGCGCAGGT
>JBBQOT010000566.1:0-2942 GCA_038331165.1 Acetobacterales bacterium | reverse complement strand
GGTCTTGTCCGACAGGCGTTGGTCCAGCGTGTCGAAGCCGGCGTAGTGGTCGGTCGGGTTGGCGTAGTGGTCGAAGTCCGGCAGGTAGATGATGGCGTGGTTGAACTGGCCGGGCATCCATAGCGGCAGGTCGGTGGTGCGGGTGCCCCAGTCGATGATGGCGGCGTAGCTGGCGATGCCCCGAGCCGCCAGCAGCGCCTGCATCAACGCCACGTGGTCCTTGCAGTCGCCGTAGCCGTTGCGCAGCACGTCGGCGGCGGCGTGCGGGACCCAGCCGTCGTCGGGGTCGAGATAGACCGCCACGTAGCGGATGTTGCCGATGATCCATTCATAGATGGCCCGCGCCGCGTCGCGCCCGGTGCGCTCGCCCACCACCCGGGCGGCCAGGGCGGCGATCTCCGGGGTGACGGTAAGCCGGTCCTGCGACTGGCGATGATAGATCGCGCCCACCGCCTCCAGGTTCGGCTGGGTGGTGGCCAGGAACAGCGGTTGGAAATCGCCGGCCGATACGCTGTTGCGCGCGGCCTCGCGCGCCGGGATGTCGCGGATTTCAGCGCGGATGCGGCGGATGCCGTCGGTGACCGTCTCCGACACCGCGAAGCCGCCGCGGGCGCGCCAGTGGAAGGGCAGGTCGGCGGGGATCTCGATCTCAGTGGCGTCCTCCACCGTCTGCCATTCCAGCAGCGCCTGGTTGGCGATGTTCACGCCCAGCAGCGGCGGCGTCTTCTGCGTGCGCTTCCACACGATATGGGTGCGGCTGCCCTCGCGCAGCTGGGGAAACAGCACGGTCGTGGTCAGGCTGCCGACGAAGCCCGGGGCATTCTGGCTGGCGGCACTTGGGCGGGTGAAGATCGAGCCCGGCGGCACCACCACGCGGCTGCCGTCGGGCTGGTCCACCCAGGCCTCGACCACCTCCAGCGTCTGCTTGTCGGGGTAGAAGCTGCGCGCCGCCCGCTCACCGGCGCGCAGGCCGCGCGCGGTCAACAGGGTGGCGTCCTGTTCGCTGGTCTCGGTAAAGGTGAGGTCGCGGGCGATCACGGTGCGGTCAACCGAGCGGTCGAGCCGAACATGCGTGGCCGGTTGCGCCACCGCCGCGCCCCACAGCAGCGCCAGCAATGTCGGCAGGCCGACGCGCATGAATGCCCTGATCATCACCACCCCACTCCCCCAGATCGGCCCAGTGTAGCGCGACGCGGGGCGGCCAGGGATAGCCCGCACCGCGCGATACCATTATATCTGCCCGCCTCATCCAGCCGGGACGATGCCAATGCCGCAGGACGCCGCCACCACTGCCGCCGTTTACGTGATCCCGCCGCCCGCCGTCACCGCCGTGCCGGTGGCGGGCGGCGGCAGCTTTCCGGTGCGCCGCGTATTCTGCGTCGGGCGCAACTATGCCGCCCATGCGCGCGAGATGGGCAGCGACCCCGATCGCGAGCTGCCGTTCTTCTTCTGCAAGCCGGCCGACGCGCTGCTGCTGGACGGCGCCGACATGCCGTATCCGCCGATGAGCCGCGACCTGCATCACGAGATGGAACTGGTCGTCGCCATCGGCAAAGGCGGCGCCGATATCGCCGAGGCCGATGCACTTTCCCATGTCTGGGGCTACGCCGCCGGGCTGGATATGACGCGACGGGATTTGCAGAACGCGGCCAAGAAGGAAGGAAAGCCCTGGGACATGGGCAAGGGCTTCGATCATTCGGCGCCAATCGGCACCCTGGTGCCGGCCTCGGCCCTGGCCGATCCGACGCAGGGGAAGATCGAGCTGAAGGTGAACGGCGCGGTGCGCCAAACCTCCGACCTGTCGCTGCTGATCTGGAGCGTGGCGGAGACGATTTCCTACCTGTCGAAGCTGGTGACACTCGCCCCGGGCGACCTGATCTACACCGGCACGCCCGAGGGTGTGGCGGCGGTGCAGAAGGGCGACCTGCTGGAAGGCATGGTCGAAGGCGTCGGCACCGTGCGCACCCGGATCAGCTAGCAGGGATCGTCTGATGGCCAAGCCACGCCAGCGCCCCCTGCGCATCGTCACCTGGAACATCAACTCGCTGCGTCTGCGCTTGCCGTTGCTGCCGCGGCTGATCGAGGCGCTGGCGCCGGACGTGCTGTGCCTGCAAGAAACCAAAGTCCCAGACGAGCTGTTTCCGCTCGACGGGGTGAAGGCGCTGGGCTTCGAGCATGTCGCGTTCCGCGGCATGAAGGGCTATAACGGGGTGGCGATCTTGTCGCGACTGCCGTTCGTGCACCACGGCCTTGCGCCCGACTGGTGTGGCCGCGGCGATTGTCGACACCTGGCCGTCGAGCTCGACGCCCCCGGCGGACCGGTCGAGCTGCACAATTTCTACATCCCCGCCGGCGGGGATGTCCCGGACCGCGCGGTGAACGACAAGTTCGGCCACAAGCTTGATTTCGTCGCCGAAGCCAGCCAGTGGTTCACCGCCCGCTCCCGCCTGACCCGCGCCGTGCTGGTCGGCGACCTCAACATCGCGCCGCTGGAACACGACGTTTGGAGCCACAAGCAACTGCTCGCCGTGGTCAGCCATACCCCCGTCGAAACCGCAGCCCTGCTGGCCTGGCAGCGCGCCGGATGGGTCGACGGAGTGCGCCGCTTCGTGACGGAGGAGGAGAAACTCTATACGTGGTGGTCCTATCGCAACCGCGACTGGCGCACCTCCGACCGCGGCCGCCGGCTCGATCATGTCTGGGTCACCGACGACCTGGCCGGCAACCTCGCGCGCCAAACCATCCTGAAGGACGCACGCGATTGGACCCAGGCGAGCGACCATGTGCCGGTTTGCGTGGAGTTGATGCTTTAGGGAGGTAATACTAACCATCTGTATAATTGACCGATCCAGATAGGCAAGGCCAGGGCGCATCCCGGGACCCCCCCAAGGCCCGCGGCCGTTTGTAAACCATTTTATTTGAGTGGCAAGAGGTGCACGGGC
>JBBQOT010000565.1:0-2947 GCA_038331165.1 Acetobacterales bacterium | reverse complement strand
GTGGTAGACGACGCCTTCCTCCTGTTTGAAGGCGGTCTCGTGCTCCTCGTCGATGACGACGAGGCCGAGGTCGGGGAAGGGCAGGAACAAAGCTGAGCGGGCACCGACGACGACGGGGGCGGCGCCGGTGGCGACTTCGCGCCAGGTAATGCGGCGGGTGCGCGACGACAGGTCGGAGTGCCAGACAGCCGGCGCCACGCCGAAGCGGCGTTCGAAACGGGCGAGCCATTGCGAGGACAGGGCGATTTCCGGCAGCAGGATGAGGGCCTGGCGGCCCAGGCGCAGGCTTTCGGCGATCGCTTCGAGGTAGATCTCGGTTTTGCCGGAGCCGGTGACGCCGTCGAGCAGGGTGACGGAGAAGGCGCGGGCGGCGACGGCGGCGCGCAGCTCGGCCGCCGCGGCTTCCTGGTCGGGTGACAAGGTGGGGCGGGGGTGGTCGGGGTCGGGGCGGGTGAAGGGGGGTACGATAGGGAGGGCGACTGGCACCAGCAGCCCGGCATCGGCCATGCCGCGCAGCAGGGTGGAGGACACGCCGGCGGCGCTGGCCAGGGCCTGACCTTGCATCGCTGCCGTGCCCAGGACCTCCAGCACGCGCTGGCGCTGGGGGGTTATGCGGGCAGCGGATAGCGGCTCGGCGCGGTGCCAGCCGACGGGCGGCGCCTCGGCCGGGGTTGGCGGCACGCGCAGGGCCATGGCCAGCACCTCGCCGGGCGGGGTGACGGTGTAGGCGGCGATCCAATCCACCAATTGGCGGATGTCGTGGCGCATGGGGGGCGCATCGACCGGGCTGGAGATCGGGCGCAGGCGGTTGTCGCCGACGCCGCCCTGGGGCGGGCCGTCCCACACCACGCCGATTTCGGTGCGGCGGTTGAGCGGCACCAGCACGATGTCGCCGGGGGCGACCGCGATGCCTGGCGGCAGGCGGTAGTCGAACGGGCCGGCGAAGGGATAGGGCAGAAGGACGGGGATGATCGTCCCGCGCTGGGGTTCCATGTCGGAGAACCCCTCCTGCAGCCCCTGCTTCAAGTCTGGCTTCTTCCTGTCTGGCCCCGGCATCCGCTATACCAAACCCCTATCGACTGCCTCCCATCCGGAAGACCGCCATGAAATTCTTCATCGATACCGCTGATACGGCCGAGATCAAGTCGCTGGCCGCCTCTGGGCTGCTCGACGGCGTGACCACAAACCCGTCGCTGATCGCCAAGTCCGGGCGCAAGATCCTCGATGTGGTGGCCGAGATCTGCGCCCTGGTCGAGGGGCCGGTAAGTGCGGAGGTCGCCGCCACCGACTACGACGGGATGATGCGCGAGGCCAGCGTGCTGCGGAAGATCGCGGCCAACGTGACCGTCAAGCTGCCGCTGACGCCGGATGGGCTGCGCGCGTGCAAGGCGCTGACGGGTGAAGGGGTGAAGACCAATGTGACGCTGTGCTTCTCGGCGGCGCAGGCGTTGCTGGCGGCCAAGGCCGGGGCGACCTTCGTCAGCCCCTTCGTTGGCCGGCTGGACGATATCGGCCAGGACGGCATGGAGTTGATCGCCGACATCGTGACGATCTTCAACAACTACGAGGCGCTGAAGACCGAAGTGCTGGTGGCGAGCATCCGCCATCCGATCCATGTGGTGCAGTCGGCCAAGGTGGGTGCGCATGTGGCGACCCTGCCGCCGAACGTGCTGCGGATGCTGTATGGCCATCCGCTGACCGATAAGGGGCTGGCGGCGTTCCTGGCCGATTGGGCGAAGACCGGTCAGACCATTGCCTGAGGGACGATTGCCGGAGGGACGATTGGCTGTCGGCCGCATCGGCCGCGACGAGGAAGTTGCGGCCTTCTTGCGCGCCCATCCCGGCTTCCTCGCGCAACATCCGGAGCTGTACCGCGCGCTGGACCCGCCGGAGCGGGTGCATGGCGAGCGCATGGCCGACCACATGGCGGCCATGCTGATGGCCGAGCGCGCCTATGCCGGCGCCATGGCCGAACGCGCCGATGGGGTGCTGGCGGCCGGCCGCGCTGCCGTGGGCATGGCGCTGCGGGTGCAGGAGGCGGTCTTGACCCTGATCCGCAGCGACAACGTGGCCGACTGCGTCGCCTCGGCGTTTCCCGCCTTGTTGGCTATTGACGCCGCCAGCCTGTGCACCGAGGGCGAACTGGCGGGTGCGCGGCCGCTTGCACCCGGACATGTTGCCCGCCTGGTCGGCCATCGCGCCGTGGTTTTCCGCAGCGGCGGCGAGGATGCGCTGGCGCTGCACGGTGAGGCCGCCAGGCTGGCCCGCCACGAGGTGCTGCTGCGCCTGCCCGGCGAGGGGCCGCCGGCGCTGGTGGCGCTGGCCGCGCGCGATGCCGCCCCGCTGGACCCGGCGCAGGGGCCGGGCCCGCTGGCGTTCCTCGCCCGCGCGGTGGCCGCGGCTCTGGGACGATGACCGCAGCCGAAGCCCGGCAGCACTTTCTTGCCTGGCTGGCGCAGGAGCGCCGTGCCTCGCCGCTGACGGTGGCGGCCTATGGGCGCGATACCGCGGCGTTTCTCGGCTTCATGACCCGCCATTTGGGCGAGGAACCCGACTTGGCGGCGCTGGCCGCGCTGCGGGCTGCTGATTTGCGGGCGTGGTTGGCGTGGGAGGCCGGTGCCGGGGCGGGCAATGCCACACAGGCGCGGCATCTGGCGGCGGTGCGCAGCTTCTTCCGCTTTCTGGCCCGGCGCCACGGCGTGGCCAACGCGCAGATCGCCCTGTTGGCCACGCCGCGCGCCAAGCCGCCGCTGCCGCATGCGCTGACTCCGACCGAGGCGCTGGCGGTGGCGAACGATATCGGCGAGGCGACCCCGGCCGCCTTCACCCAGACCCGTGATACCGCGTTGTTCAGCCTGTTGTATGGCAGCGGGTTGCGCATCGCCGAGGCATTGGCGCTGAATGTCGCCGAGGCGCCGCGTGAGGGCACGGAGGCCATGTTGCGGGT
>JBBQOT010000564.1:0-2949 GCA_038331165.1 Acetobacterales bacterium | reverse complement strand
GGGAGACTGGGCTCTGCCCAGACCCGCCAGGGGCCGAGCCCCTGGACCTCAAATTGTTCGTTAAATACCAACCTCACTAACGATTGAACGAAGGAGAAAGCCAATGCCGGGGCGTTGCCGTTGCGGCGCGAAGTCGCACCGCAAGGACCCACCAAAGTCCCGAGCAAGCCTTCGCGCGACGGCCGACGGCCTTTGGAAAAATATTTATTTTCATATATTTAAGGTCCAGGGGCTTGGCCCCTGGCGGGTGCAGGGCAGCGCCCTGGCCTTAGCTACCTTGGGTCTTTCTGGTCGGCATTCGGTATAAGATGGGTTTCCTAAGGCCGCCCGTCATTGCTCGCTGCATAGGTCAAACGTCAGCTGGTCTCATGTTACGCCGGCAGCACCACCCCCGCCCGTAGCCGTAGCGCGTCGTCGCGGATACTGCACTCGCCCTGCGGATAGTCGGCCGCGTCTGCCCGACACAGCCAAGCGATCACCTGGGCGGGGATTGCCGGCGGCAGGTGGTCCTCGGGCAAGATCTGGCTGACCGGGTTCATGCCCGACGCGCGGATCTTCTCCTGCATCGCGGTGCGCACGCCGCCGGGCGCGAAGCCGTAGACCCGCAGCCCCAGGCCGCCATATTCGAGCATCAGCGACCGTCCCAGCATCGCCAGCCCTGCTTTGGACGTGCAGTAGCTCCCCCAGCCCTCCATCGGCCGGTGCGCCGCGCCGGAGCTGACGTTCACGATCACGCCTCTGGCTTCCAGCAAATGCGGCAGGGTGGCGTGAATGGCGTGATAGGCCCCCACCAGGTTGACCTGGATCGCCCGCGCCCATTGTGCCGGGTCGGTCTGGTCCACCCGGCCGATCGGCTCGATCACCCCGGCATTGTTCACCAGATGGTCCAGCCGGCCGAAATGTGCTGCCGCCGCATCCACCGCCGTCTTCACAGCGGCGTAATCGGCGACGTCGCAGACCAGCGGCAACACCTGGGGCCCCAGCCGTGCCGCCAGCGCCTGCAACTCGTCCCCGCGTCGGGCCGCAATCGCCACCGCGGCCCCTTGCGCCACCAGGGCCTCGGCCACCGCGGCGCCGATGCCGACGCTGGCGCCCATGACGAAGCTGACGGTTCCGGCAAGCGGTGTGGCGGTCATGGCGCGAATTCCTCCTGTGCAGTCCTGTTTCTTGGCCCAGGCCGCCGCTTCCGGCAACCTCGCGATTTACTTGAGGAGTGCAGGCGATGTCTGATCCCGTTCCCGCCGTGACCGAGGCAGCGGCCACCGGCCAGACGGCGGCATTGTTCGCCGACATCCGTGCCGTCTATGGCGTCAGCGTGGTCAACCTGGTCTGGCGGCATCTCGCCACCATCCCGGGGGCGTTGCCGCATGTCTGGGGCGCGTTGCGACCGCTTTATCTCGACGGTACGGTGGCGCGCGAGGCCAGCGCCTTGCGGGCGGCGCTGCCGGTACCGACGGCATCGAGCGTGCCCGAATTCGTTGTGACCGCGGCCGGGCTCGACGACGCGGCAATGCAGAGCGTGCGTCGCGTGATGGCGGCGTATGACCGCACCAATGCGATGGCGCTGGTGGCCCTTTCCGCCGCCCGCGTACGACTGGCGGGGCAGGGCGGCCCCGCCTGGCAGCCCGGCGCCGAACCTCCGCCGTCCGCGCCCGCCATTGCCCTGCCGGGGCTCGTCGACCTCGCCGCCATGGAGCCGGCCACTGCCGAACTGGTGCGCGCCCTTAATCGCCTGGGCGCCAC
Source organism: Acetobacterales bacterium (assembly GCA_038331165.1). Lineage (GTDB taxonomy): Bacteria > Pseudomonadota > Alphaproteobacteria > Acetobacterales > Acetobacteraceae > CAMDGX01. The sequence continues at coordinate 1,206 of JBBQOT010000564.1, read as the reverse complement.
AAGTCCCGAGCCGGTGCTGGCGAGCATGTATCGCAACCTCGCCCACTGGCCCGGCTTCCTCGCACTGGCCTGGACCATTCTCGCCCCGCTGCACGAAGACGGTCGCCTGGCTCGCGCCATCGCCGACGGCCTCGCGCTGGCCGAATCTCGCGCCGCCGCGTTGCCGTGCGTGGCTGATGTGCCGCCGCTCGACCCCGCCCTGGTGCCGCGCGTCGATGCCGCGATCGCGCTGTTCACCGGCGACGCCATCGCCCGCATGCTGGTTGTCACCCGCGTGCTGCGCGGCTCGTTCGGGTAGCCGCCAGCCTGCCGCCTCGCCATACTGCGACGGCCACCCCGCTGCACATCCTGCGTTCTGCTTGGAGCTGCCCATGACCACGCGCGACCACGCCATGTCCACCGCCTTGGCCTTCTTCGACGCCGGCGGCTTCCGCGACCGGCTCGCCGGGCTGGTCGCCATCCCCAGCACCATGCAGGACCCCGCCTTCGAGAAGGACGTGTGGCGCTACCTCCAGGAAGCCATCGAGCCCTGGGTGACGCGGTTGGGCTTCAAAGCCACCATTCACCCCAACCCGCGCCCCGGCTTCGGACCGATCATGGTCGCCGAGCGCATCGAGGACCCCAGCTACCGCACCATCCTCACTTACGGCCACGGCGACACCGTGCGCGGCCTGGACGACCAGTGGGACCCGGACCTGAAGCCCTGGGAGCTGAATGAACAGGGCGACCGCTGGTACGGCCGCGGTACCGCCGACAACAAGGGCCAGCACGCCATCCATCTCACGGCGCTTGAACATGTTCTGGCAGCGCGCGCGGGAAAGCTCGGCTTCAACCTGAAGCTGGTGCTGGAGATGAGCGAGGAGCGTGGCTCCACCGGCCTCAAGGAGTTCGTCGCCTCCCATACCAAGGAACTCGCAGCCGACGTGCTGATCGCCTCCGACGGCCCGCGCGTGGCCGCCGCCATCCCCACGGTCACCACCGGCACCCGCGGCTCCTGGGGGTGTGACCTGTCGGTGCGTCTGCGCCCCGGCGGCGTGCATTCCGGCAATTGGGGCGGCATGATCGTCGATCCCGTGGTTGTGCTGAGCCATGCGCTGGCCTCGATCTGCGACCGGCACGGCAAAATCCTGGTGCGCGACTGGTTGCCGCGCAACGGCCTGCCGGCCCAGGTGCGCGGGGCGCTCGCCGGGCTAGAACTGCCCAGCG
>JBBQOT010000563.1:0-2958 GCA_038331165.1 Acetobacterales bacterium | reverse complement strand
GGGGCCTTGATTGGCGGGCTGGCCGGAGCTGCGGCGGGCGGGCTGGGTGGCTATGCGCTGGGCACCCAGCAGGAGCAGTTCGCCTCGTCGGAGGAAGAGCTTCGGGTACGCACCGAGCGCGCCCGCAACATTGCCGCCACCCAACGCAACGAGGCCGTGACCGCCCGAAACGCCGCCGCGCGCTATGAAAACAGCCTCGCCCCGCTGCGCCAGCAGGTTGCCGCCGGCCGCCAGCTCAGCGACCAGCAACGCCGCACCCTGTCGCAGGCCCAGGCAGATCGCAACGACATCAGGCAGAAGCTGGAAGCCGGGCAGAAGGCGTCTGACGACATTCGTAGCAGTGTCAGCAATTTGCAGTCGAAGGGGCAGAACACTTCCGCACTTGAGAGCGAAGGGCGTGACCTCGTGGCCAGCAACGCCCGCCTCCAGGGCGCGCTCGATCGCATGAACACGGCACTGGGAAGGATCGAGGCATGAACACAGCGTTCCGCCTGGCCCTTGTGATCGCCGCCCCGGTCGCCTTCGCGGCCGGGTGCGCTGCCCCGCAGGACTGCGACCCGTCGCGCGACCGGAGCATCTTCAAGGTGGCCGGCTGCGTGGTCAGCAAGGATGGCTACCAGGGGCGCGTCGACCGGCTATCGGTCCAGGCCGACCAGGCCGAGGCCGACCGTTCCGCCGCCGAAGCCGACCGGCGTAGTTCCGAGACCCGGCGCGATACGTCGGCCACGCGGGCCGCCGGCCTGCGCGCCGACCTGGCCAGCCAGCAAACCCGCTCGATCGCGCTGGAACGCGATATCCAGACGGCCCGCCAACGCACCCGCGTGGACCAGCAGCGGCTGGGCCAGTTGGAACAGGATCTTTCGAGCCTGCGTGGCGAACAGGATCGCCTGCGCGGTGCCCCGCCCAGTCCGCAACAGCAGCAACAGCTGCAGGACCTGCGCCGCCGCCAGGAGACGCTGGAAACCCAATGGGACCGGCTGCGCGCCGCGGCACCGCGGGATTGAGGACAGACGGCGAAGTGTGAAGGCAAGGCCAGGGGTTTGCCCTGGTCCCACCAAAGGCCCGCGGCCTTTGGAAACCTATTTCCAAGGTTGAGGGCCGCGCCCTCGCCTTCCTAGACGGTCTGCGTCACCTTTGATAACTGGCTTGGTTGGTCCGGGTTTAGGCCGCGTGCGCGCGCCACGCTTTCGATCAGGCGGTAATAGGCCAGCACCATCCCCAATGGGTCGAGCGCGCCGTGGCCGCAGGTTGCGGCCGGTAATGGCGTTCCTGGCAGGCCAGGAACCGAGCTCGCGGTGAGCACGAGACCGCCGATAGCCTCCAATCGCCGCAGTGCATCCTGGTTGGCCGCCCGGGCGGCGTCGTCGGGCACGAACGCCAGCACCGGGAATCCTGGCGTTACCAACTGCAACGGGCCGTGCATCACCTCGGCCAGCGAGAATGCCTCGGCGTAGCGGCCGGCGACTTCCTTGGCCTTTAACGCGGCCTCGTGGGCGATCGCCAGTGCTGGGCCGCGGCCGAGCATGAAGCATGACGGGGCGCCGGCCAGGATCGAAGCCGCTGCCGACCAGTCGCAATCGAGCGAAGCCGATAGCCGGTCGGGCAGGCCGGACAGCGCCGCTTCCAGGGCGGCATCGCCGCTCCATGCCGCGACCAGGGTGGCGGCGGCGGCGGCAGAGGCGACGAACGACTTTGTTGCCGCCACGCTCGCCTCCGGCCCGGCATGCAGCGGCACGACGACATCGGCGCCGTCGGCGAGCGGACCGGAGGTGTCGTTGACCAGTGCGACGGCCAGCGCGCCGCCGGCCCGTGCAGCCGCCTGGAAGGCCAGCAGATCGGGGCTGCGGCCCGACTGGGAGATGGTGACCACGACCGCGCCGGCCAGGCGCAGCCTTGTGCGGTAGACCGAGGCGACCGAGGGACCCATCGAGGCCACGGGAATTCCGGCCATCGTTTCCAGCAGGTATTTCAGGTATTGCGCCGCGTGGTCGGACGAACCGCGCGCGCAGGTGACCACCAGCGGTGGCGCGCGCGCGGCAAGGCGTCGGCCCAGGGCGCGGATTGCAGTACCTTCGCGGTTGAACAGGCGGGCCACGGCGGCCGGTGTCTCGCGAGTTTCGTGCGCCATCAGGCTGCCCGTCATCTCACCACCCATCGAACACTCCCCGCGAACCACCGGCGCAATGCCGGCATGCACGATGCCCCTGGACCGCGAACCAAATTCTATAGAATGCTGCACCCGACCACGGCAAAGGCGCCGCACGGCTCCGCCACCCGGCGGGCACAGGATGCGCGCCGCAAGGGAGAGACGCCATGACCCACACGACGGACCAGCCTGCCGGCACATCGCGCCGGCGCCTGCTCGGCACCGCGCTTGCGCTACCGGCGGTGATGCTCGGCCGCACCGCCCAGGGCCAAGCCGGCGGTGGCCTCGGGACGCCCGAGAGCCCGATCACCATCAAAATGCTCGCCAACTCCTCCTATTCCAACCTCTGGCAGTCGGCGATGGTTCCGGAGTTCAACAAGCTCTTCCCGCACATCAAGGTGCAGATCGACGGCGTGCCCTACAACGAGCAACTCGCCAAGATCATGCTCGATCTGACCGGGACGAAGCCGACCTACGACTTCTACACCATCGACGACCCCTGGGTTCCCCAGGTGGCACAAACCGGCCATCTGCTCGACCTCAAGAAAGACACGGCCGCCTGGACCGCCGCCGATTTTGACTGGAACGACTTCAACAGCGCCCCGCTCGCCGCCAGCGAATGGAAGGGCGGGCAGTTCGGCGTGCCGGTCCGCTCGAACATGCTGCTGATGTTCTACAACCGCACCCACTTCGCCAAGGCCGGCCTGCCCGCCCCCACGCCCAAGCTCACCTGGACCGAGTTCCGTGCCCAGATGCCCAAGCTGGTGCAGAATCTCGGCGGCAGCGGCCCGGCCGATGCCTGGGCGATCAGC
>JBBQOT010000562.1:0-2959 GCA_038331165.1 Acetobacterales bacterium | reverse complement strand
CGCATTTCCAGCGTCAGGGTTGGGCCCGGCTGATGCTGGACGCACTGGCCATCTGGTCGCGTGGCCAGGGTGCGACCTGGTTGTGGCTGGAGGTGCGGGTTGGCAATTTGCGTGCGATGCGGGTTTACGAAAGCCAGGGTTTCTGTCAGGTCGGCAAACGCAAGGCCTATTACCCGGCCTGCTCCGGCAAACGGGAAGACGCGCTGGTCATGGGCTTGCGGCTGTGACTCGTACGAGTTTGTCATGGGCATAACCCTGGACCCACGCCAACGGGCCATGTTGGCAGAAATGAAGGTGCCGGTATGGCTACCGGTACCGGTCGTCACGCCGACGTCGGAATCCGAACCGGCACCGACCACGCGTGTCCAAGTCGCCAGCGTGGTGGCAGCGCCATCGGCACCCTTGCCTGCATCGGCACCAGCACCGGCGCGGCGGCCGTCGGTACCCGTGGTGCCGGCGTCGCCCGCGCCGTCGGCGGGCGTCGAGGCGATGGACTGGACGGCGCTGGCGAAGGCCGTGCGGGCTTGTGAGCAATGTGGCTTGTGCGAAGGGCGCCAGGCGGCGGTGATCGCCGCCGAGCCGGTGCCGCCGCAGGCCGATTGGCTGGTGGTCGGTGACCCGCCGGACGCTCAGGAAGAGCGCGACGGCGTAGCGTTTGTCGGCGCCGCCGGTCAGTTGCTGGACAACATGCTGCATGCCGTGCAGTGCCGCCGCGATGGGCAAGGCCGCGGGGGTGCGCGGCTGACCAATGTCGTCAAGTGCCGGCCAGCGGTGGCGCGCAATCCGCAGCCCGACGAGCTGGCGCAATGCGCCGTCTACCTGCGCCGTGAGATCGCCCTGACCCAACCCAGGGTCATTCTGGCGATGGGCCGGTTCGCAGCGATGTCGCTGTTGTCAGGCTCTGAGCCCAGCCTGCTGCAGCAGCCGTTCGGCCAGCTACGGGGCCGCGTCTACCGGTATGCCGGCGTGCCGGTGGTGGTGACCTACCCGCCGGCGAAGCTGCTGCGCGCCCCGTTGGACAAGGCCCTTGCCTGGGCCGACCTGTGCCTGGCGCGCAGCCTGGTGGAGCAGGCCGGATCCCGCGCCAGCACGCTCTGACTCTGCATCAAGCACCAGCCCACCACTACCCCCAATCCACGATGAACTTTGTCGACAAGCTCGCAGACGCCAGCCGGCTCAACAACTCGATGCTGTGCGTCGGGCTGGACCCCGAGCCGGCGCGTTTCCCGGACCGGCTCAAAGGCGACAGCAGCCGGATCTACGACTTCTGCGCCGCTATCGTCGAGGCGACGGCCGACCTGGTGATCGCGTTCAAGCCGCAGATCGCGTATTTCGCGGCGCACCGAGCGGAAGCCCAGCTCGAGCAGTTGGTGGCGTTTATGCGCCGCGTTGCTCCGCGCGTGCCGGTGATCCTGGATGCCAAGCGCGGCGACATCGGTTCTACTGCCGAGCAATACGCCATCGAGGCGTTCGAGCGTTATGGTGTGGATGCGCTGACACTGTCGCCGTTCATGGGATTCGACTCGGTTCAGCCGTATCTCAAGCGCCACGACAAGGGCGCGTTCCTGTTGTGCCGGACCTCCAACCCGGGCGGCGACGATCTGCAGAACCAGCGGTTGGCCGACCTGTCGGGTCAGCCGCTGCTGTATGAATATCTGGCGACGTTGGCGCAGGGCCCGTGGAACACCAACGGCCAGCTCGGCCTGGTGGTCGGTGCCACCTATCCGGCCGAAGTCGCACGGGTGCGCGAATTGGCACCGACCGTGCCGTTGCTGATACCGGGTGTCGGGGCGCAGGGCGGCGACGCGGTGGCCACTGTGCGGGCCGGCTGGCGCGGCGACGCGACGCGCACCACCGGGCCGATCGTCGTGAACACCTCGCGCTCGGTCCTTTACGCTGCCGCCGACGCACAGTTTGCCAGCGCCGCGCGTGCCCAAGCGCAGCGTACGCGCGGTGTGCTCAACGCGGCGCGCGCCTGACCGGTAGCAATGTGCCTGCCGAGGCAATATTCCCGAGCAACACCACCATGCCCAGCCAGCCCAGCGTTTTTCCCGACAAGCCCCTTTGGGAGAGTCCGGGAACCAGCCGTATACCGTTTGCCGTCTACACCAGCGAGCAATTGCACCAGCGCGAACTCGATCGGTTCTTTTACCGTGGGCACTGGAACTACGTGGGCCTGGAGGCCGAGATCCCGCTGGCCGGGGACTTCAAGCGCACCGTTGTCGGTGAACGGTCGGTGCTGATGGTGCGCGACAAGGACGGCGCGGTGCACGTGGTCGAGAACGTCTGTGCCCATCGCGGCATGCAGTTTTGCCGCGAGCGCCATGGCAACCGCAAGGAGTTCACCTGTCCCTACCACCAGTGGAGCTACACCCTGTCGGGTGATCTGCAAGGGGTTCCGTTTCGCCGTGGCGTGCGCCAGGATGGCAAGGTCAACGGTGGCATGCCGGCAGATTTCGACCTCAAGGAGAACGGGCTCACGCAGCTGAAGGTGGCCTGCCGAGGCGGCGTGGTTTTTGCGTCGTTCGACCACGATGTCGAGCCGCTGGAGGATTTCCTGGGGCCGGTCATCCTGGGTTATTTCGACCGGCTGTTCAACGGCCGCAAACTCAAGGTCCTGGGTTACAACCGCCAGCGTATACCGGGTAACTGGAAACTGATGCAGGAAAACATCAAGGACCCCTACCATCCCGGCCTGCTGCACACCTGGTTCGTGACCTTTGGCCTGTGGCGCGCCGATAACAAATCCGAACTGAAGATGGATGCGCGCCACCGCCATGCGGCCATGATTTCCACCCGCGGTCAATCCGGCGCCGCTGCGCAGGTGACGCAGGTGTCGAGCTTCAAGGAGAGCATGCAGTTGCAGGACGACCGCTTTCTGGACATCGTGCCCGAAGTCTGGTGGGGTGGCCCGACCGCGGTCATGACAACGCTGTTCCCCAGCGTGATCCTGCAGCAG
>JBBQOT010000561.1:0-2986 GCA_038331165.1 Acetobacterales bacterium | reverse complement strand
CACCCCGATCGCCGTGCCGACGATGACGCCCACCAGGCACCAGAACAGGTTCTGCCAGGTCAGCGCAACGGAAAACCCGAGCGCCAGATTCGAGCCAAGATCACTCAGCTCCATGAAGCTCTCCAGTCGCTCAGCTCCATGGGAACACCTTGATCGGCATGCCGAGCCCCCAGATGAAGATGCCGACGCCGATCACGATCATCACCGGAAAGAAGATCGACAATTGCCGGACGCTATGGCCCTCACCGGCCAGCGCGCCCAGCGTCATCAGCACCAGCATGGTCGCCACCAGCCCGGCCGGCTCGATCATCAGCGCAAAGCTGACAGCCGCCAGCGTGACCAGCAGCACCGGCCGCCACGCCCACCCGGTCAGCCGCGGCCCATCGCTCAGCAGCCCCTTGGCGAAGATGATGCCGCCAACGGCGATCAGCCCCCAGCTCAGCAGCCACGGGAACACCCCGCTGCCCAGCCGCATCGGCGTGCCCATCGGATATGCCCGCCCGATCCACAGCGCGCCCGCGCCGACGGCGGCGAACATCACCCCGCTCAGCAGGTCCTGCCCGCTGCGCAGGCCGGATCGCCTGCGGGTCGCGCCCTGCTCTGCCGCGTCCATGTCGCCTCCCTCTCGCTCGTCCATGCGGATCATTCTGTTGCTGTCATCGCCCGCCGCCCCGTTGCCTGTCCAGCGGCGATGCTTGCCATCATGCTTGTTGCTCTTGCGCCGTGAACCCGGCATGACGACGCCAACACGCGGCCCGGCGCGAACCGGGCTTCTGGAGGGAGACACGACATGTTCCGACGCCGCACCCTGCTGACCGCGACGCTCGCGGCCCCCGCCATTCTCGGCGGGCTCGGCGCGCGTGCCCAAGCCGCCTGGCCGAACAAGCCGGTGAAGCTGATCCTGCCCTATGCCCCGGGCGGTGCCACCGACATCATCGGCCGCCCCTGGGCCGACAAGCTGAGCCAGGCCTTCGGTCATCCGTTTGTGGTAGACAACCGCGGCGGCGCCTCGGGCGCGATCGGCACCGAGGCGGTGGCGAAGTCAGCCCCCGACGGCTACACCTTCCTGCTGACCCCCAGCGCACCGCTGACGGTGCTGCCGCACATGCGCAAGGTTGGCTATGTTCCCGGCAAGGACCTCGTGCCGGTGGCGCGCGTCGGGGACCTGGTCTGCGGCTTCACCATCGTGCCCTCGCTCGGCATCAACACGATCGCCGAACTGGTTGCCCACGCCAAGAAGAACCCCGGCAAGTTGGCCTTCGGTTCGGCCGGCCCCGGCACCTCGACCCACATGCGCATCGAGGCGTTCAAGGCGGCGGCGGGGGTCGACATCCTGCATGTGCCGTATCGCGGCAGTGCCGATGCGCTGAACGACCTGCTGTCTGGCAACGTGCAGATGATGAACGAGATCAACGTCATCCCACACGTCAAGGCCGGCAAGCTGCGGCTGCTCGCGGTCAATCACCCAACCCGCCATCCGGATTTCCCAACCGTGCCGACCCTGGCCGAGGCGGGGTTCCCGGGCATCGACGTGCCGGTGTGGTACTCGATCTGGGCGCCCATCGGCACGCCGCAGCCGATCATCGACGCCCTCAACCGCAAGATCGTCGAACTGGCCCCGGCGCCCGAGATGGTCGCCAGGATGCAGAACATCAACGTGGTCGTGCCAACCCAGACGCCGGAGCAGATGGTCACCTATTTCAACGCCGACTCAGCGTCGAACCTCAAGCTGATCCAGGACGCCAAGATCACGCTGGACGGCTAGCCCGCGTCTCGATCATCAGCACCGGCACGCCGCGCGCGCGGGAGAGTGCGGCGGGCAGGCCATCGCCATCTCCTGGGGCATCGCCCCAGGCGGCGTGGTCGAGCACCAGCAGCCGCTCGCGCGTGGTCCCCAAGGCAGCACCGATGGCTGCCAAGGTGCGGCCGGCGGCGGGGCGGATGTCGAGCCGCGCCGCTGACAAACCCAGCCGGGCGGCGTGTCGCGCCACCGCGGCGGCGTCGCCCGCTTGCAGCACCACCAGCAGTGCTGCCCCGGAATCGACGGCGATGCCGGCGGCAACCGCCAGGCTGGGGTCGTCCGGCCCGGCCAGCACGGCCGCCACCGGTGCTGCCATGGGCGGCGTCAGGGCGGCGGGCAGCAGCAGCACCGATGCGGCTGAGCGCAGGGCGGCCGCGCGCAGCCGTGCGCCCGGGTGCGGCCGCGGGCGATCTGCCGCGTCCTCAACCAGCACGATCATGTCACCGGCGTCGCACAGTCCGGCCAGGCAGGTTTCCGCCTCGCCGCGCTGCACCTCCAGCATCTGGGCGATGCCCAGGCTGGTGCCGAGTGCCGCGAGGCTGCGCCGCAGGCCAGCGGCCATGGCGGCATACTCCGTGGCCGGCACGGCCTCGCCGTGGCCGACCACCAGCACCAAGCGGCGGAAGCCGGGCGGGGCGGCCATGCTCATGCGTCCCGCGGTGCGGCGGCGGGCCGGTCGCCATCGCCGTGTGGAATCGCGCGGGCGAAACGTGCCAGCCGCGCCTCGACCGCGGCATTGACGCTGCCGGCGGGATAGGCACCGTCGGCGCCGTGCCCGCCGGCGGGCCGGCCGGTCAGCAATTCGATGCCCTGGTCGACGGTGGCGATCGGCCAGATGGCGAAGCGCCCGGCGCGGCATGCCGCCACGATGTCGGCGCGCAGCATCAGGTGCTGGACGTTGGAGGCCGGGATCATCACGCCCTGGCCGCCAGTCAGGCCGCGCGCGGCGCAGATGTCGAAGAAGCCTTCGATCTTCTCGTTCACCCCGCCGATCGCCTGCACCTCGCCGAGCTGATTCACCGAGCCGGTGACGGCGATGCCCTGCTTGATCGGGATCTCCGAGATCGCCGACATGATCGCATAGAGCTCGGTCGACGACGCGCTGTCGCCCTCGACCTCGCCATAGGACTGCTCGAACGCGATCTGCGCGCGCAGCGCGATCGGGCGTTCCTGACCGAACATTCC
>JBBQOT010000560.1:0-2988 GCA_038331165.1 Acetobacterales bacterium | reverse complement strand
GCGGGCAAGGGCGGTTGCGCGGTCGGGGCCGTGGGCGATGATCTTGGCGATCATCGGGTCGTAGTCGGGCGTGATGCGGTCGCCTTCGCGCACGCCGCTGTCGACGCGGACACCGCTGGGCAGCCGGAGGTGGGCGAGCGTTCCAACCGACGGCAGGAAGTTGCGCGCGGGGTCCTCGGCATATAGCCGCACCTCGACGGCGTGGCCGTCGATGGCCAGTTGCGCCTGGGTGAGCGGTAGGGGCTCGCCGGCGGCGATGCGGAGTTGCCATTCGACCAGGTCCTGGCCGGTGATCGCCTCGGTGACCGGGTGTTCCACCTGGAGGCGCGTGTTCATCTCCATGAAGTGGAATTTTTCGCCCTCGGCGATGAACTCCACTGTTCCGGCGCCGACATAGTCGACCGCCCGGGCGGCGGCGATGGCGGCCTGCCCCATGGCGCGGCGCATTTCGGTGGTGATGCCCGGGGCGGGTGCTTCCTCGATGATCTTCTGGTGGCGGCGCTGGATTGAGCAGTCGCGCTCGAACAGCGACACGACATTGCCGTGGGTGTCGGCGAAGACCTGGATTTCGATGTGGCGCGGGCGGGTGAGGTAGCGTTCGACCAGCATGCGGTCGTCGCCGAAGCTGCTGCTGGCTTCGCGCTTTGCGCTGTCGAGGGCGGCGGAAAATTCGGCCTGGGATTCGACCACGCGCATGCCCTTGCCGCCGCCGCCGGCCGAAGCCTTGATCAGCACGGGGTAGCCGATGCCGTCAGCGGCGGCCTGCAACGTCGCGAGATCCTGCGCGGCACCGTGGTAGCCGGGGACCAGCGGCACGCCGGCCTCGGCCATCAACGCCTTGGCCTGCGACTTGCCGCCCATGGCGCGGATGGCGGACGGCGGGGGGCCGACGAAGATCAGGCCGGCGGCGGCCACGGCTTCGGCGAAGTCGGCATTTTCGGAGAGGAAGCCGTAGCCGGGGTGGATGGCCTCCGCCCCGGTGAGGTGGGCGGCTTCGAGGATGGCGTCGATGCGCAGGTAGGACGCGGACGGGGCGGCGGGGCCGATGCGCAGGGCGAGGTCGGCCTTGGTGACGTGCAGGGCGTTCGCGTCGGCATCGGAATGGACGGCGATGGTGGTGAGGCCCATGCGGCGCGCGGTGCGGATGATGCGGCAGGCGATTTCGCCGCGATTGGCGATGAGGAGCTTGCTGAACATCGCCATCACATCCGGAAGATGCCGAATTTCGTCGGCTCGATGGGGGCGTTCAGCGCGGCGGAGAGGCCGAGGCCCAGGACACGTCGGGTGTAGGCGGGGTCGATGATGCCGTCATCCCACAGCCGGGCCGTGGCGTAGGTTGGGTGGCCCTGGATTTCGTATTGCTCTCGGATTGGTTTCTTGAACGCGTCCTCGGCCTCCGTACTCCAGGTTTCGCCGCGCGCCTCGATGCCATCACGGCGGATGGTGGCCATGACGCTGGCCGCCTGTTCGCCGCCCATCACCGAAATGCGGGCGTTGGGCCACATCCACAGGAAGCGCGGGTCGTAGGCGCGGCCGCACATGCCGTAGTTGCCCGCACCGAAGCTGCCGCCGATCACCACGGTGAACTTGGGCACGGCGGCGGTGGCGACCGCGGTGACCATCTTGGCGCCGTCCTTGGCGATGCCGCCGCTCTCGTATTTCCGGCCCACCATGAAGCCGGTGATGTTCTGCAGGAACACCAGCGGAATGCCGCGCTGGGCGCAAAGCTCGATGAAGTGCGCGGCCTTTTGCGCGCTTTCGCTGAACAGGATGCCGTTATTGGCGACGATGCCCACGGGGTAGCCGCAGATATGGGCGAAGCCGGTGACCAGGGTGGTGCCATACAGGCGCTTGAATTCGTCGAGCGCGCTGTCATCGACGATGCGGGCGATGACCTCGCGCACATCGTATGGCCGGCGGCGGTCGGCGGGGATGATGCCGTAGAGTTCGGCCGGATCGTAGCGCGGCGGTTTTGGCGCTTGGAGGGCCACACCGGGGTTCTTGGTGGTGTTGAGGGTGGCGACGATGCGCCGCGCAATGCCCAGTGCATGGGCGTCGTTCTCGGCAAAGTGGTCGGCCACGCCGGAGATGCGGGTGTGCACGTCTGCCCCGCCGAGGTCTTCGGCGCTGACGATTTCGCCAGTTGCTGCCTTCACCAAGGGCGGGCCGCCGAGAAAGATGGTGCCCTGGCCTTTGACGATGATGCTCTCGTCAGACATCGCCGGCACATAGGCGCCGCCAGCGGTGCAACTGCCCATCACCACGGCGATCTGCGCGATGCCCTCGGCCGACATCTGGGCCTGGTTGAAGAAGATGCGGCCGAAATGGTCGCGGTCGGGGAAGACCTCGTCCTGGTTGGGCAGGTTGGCGCCGCCGGAATCGACCAGGTAGATGCACGGCAGGCGGTTGGCGCGGGCGATTTCCTGCGCGCGCAAATGTTTCTTCACGGTGACCGGAAAGTAGGTGCCGCCCTTCACCGTGGCGTCGTTGCAGACGATGACGCATTCGCGGCCGGAGACGCGGCCGATGCCGGTGATGATGCCGGCGCTGGGCACCTCGCCCCCGTACATGCCGTGGGCGGCGAGTTGCGACAGTTCCAGGAACGGCGTGCCGGGATCGAGCAGGCCCTCGATGCGGTCGCGCGGCAGCAGCTTGCCGCGGGAGAGGTGGCGCTGGCGGGTGGCCTCGCCGCCGCCGAGGGCAATATTTTCGGCCAGGGCACGAATTTCGGCGGCCTGTGCGCGCATGGCGTGCGCGTTGGAGGCGAAGTCTGGCGAGCGGGGGTCGATGGTGGTGGGGAGCGCGGTCATGCCGGGGTTCCCGGAAGGGAAGGAAGGGCCTTCTTTTTGTGAACAAAAAGAAGGCTTGCCTTCGCCCTTCATGCCGTCTCTCGGAATAGTTCACGCCCGATGAGCATGCGGCGGATTTCGCTGGTGCCGGCGCCGATCTCGTAGAGCTTGGCGTCGCGCAGCAGGCGGCCGGTGGGGT
>JBBQOT010000559.1:0-3002 GCA_038331165.1 Acetobacterales bacterium | reverse complement strand
CGGTCGAAGCCGAGGGCACGCTGATAATCCTGGAATCCATGAAGACCGAGATCCCGATCGACGCGCCCAAGGCAGGAACCGTGAAGGCTATCCTGGTGAAAGAGGAGGACCCGGTCGAGGAGGGCCAGGTCGTGGCCATTCTCGAGGTCTGAACAAGCAAAAGCCAGAATAAGGGAAGGCAGGGAGCTTTGCCCCTTGACCCCAGCAGGGACCGGAACGCGCGTTCGCGCGACGTGCCAAGCCCCCTACCCCCTCAATGGAAGGGGCCTGGGGCGACGCCCCAGCGGGTCGAGGGCAGCGCCCTCGCCTTCCTTCCTTTTTTGCACACGAGGACATCGAATGCCCACGTTGAGCGAACTTCCGCAGACCCTCACCTCGATCGACAGCGACCTGGCGATGATCGAGCGCGAGGGCACGTCCTATGCCACCACGGTGGCGGCGCTGCGCGAGCCGATGCAGCCGCGGGTGACCCTGGCCTCGGGCAAGTTGCTCGGCCGGGTCGGCGTATTTCCCGGCGGGCCGGAATCGGTGTCGGTCGGCACCGGGCTTAAGATGGAGTCCGGCACGCTGATGGTCGACCAGTCGACCTTGCCGGCGACCAACGCGTCGAACCTGAACGTGCTCGCCACCGGCAGTTCGCGCAGCCGCTCCCTGGCGGTGCGCGCCACCGACCGGGTGAACGCGCTGGATTTCGGCGCGCGGGCCGACGGCGTGACCAATGACGGCCTGAATCTTCAACTGGCGATCGACAACGCGGCGGCCAAGCCGCGCGGCGGCGAGGTGTTCCTGCCGCCCGGCACCTATCGCATCGACGCCTCGGTGGCATTGTTGCGCCCGCGCACCGGCGTGGTGCTGCGCGGCGCCGGGCGCGGGCGGACGGTGCTGTTTATCGACGACTCGATCAACGCCATCAACGGCGATGGCATCACCAACGCCGTGGTGGGCGGCGGCGGCAGCTTCCTGCCGCTGTCGGACTTCCATATGCGCGACCTCACGGTGCGCGGGCGGGCCGATATCGCGCGCACCGCCGGCTGCCAGATGGTGCGGTTGTTCGGCACCAACCTGTCCATCGAGAACTGCGAGTTCATGTATTCGCGCAACATGGGCCTGGTGATCAGCAACAGCGACCAGGTGACGGTGCGCAACTGCCGCGTCTACCGCACCATCGCCGACGGCATCGCGGTGTGGGACAGCGGCAATGTGATCATCGAGGGCAACGAGATCATCGGCGCCAACGACGACGCCATCTCGGCCCATGCCGGCACGCTGACCGCGCCACCGTTGCGCTCGGGCATCGTGATCGCCAACAACACCATCACCGAAAGCCAGGGCATCGCCTCGCTGGGGGCCAAGTCGGTGGTGATCACCGGCAACGTCCTGCGCCGCATCTACGGCACCGGCATTCGTGTGCTGGCGCCCAATGTCAACGACCCGCAGGGGCTGACGGCGCAGTTCGCGCTGCGCATCACCAACAACATCATCAGCGACGTGTTCCTGCGGCCGGAGCCGAATGCGCGCACCGGGGTGCAGTTCTACATCTGGCTGGCCGGCGGGCTGCGCACGGCCGGTGGCGGGGCCGCCGCCCCGGGCGAGCCGGCGGCGGGCACCGGGGCGGTTGCTTCGCTGTACGGCACCGGCAACGGCACCTTCTACACCGGCGACACCGCCAACCCCGCGGTGGCGGCACCGGCGGGCTACTGGAACGAAATCTCGAACAACCTCCTGGTGCGTACCTTGCCGGCAGTGGCGGCGGTGTCGGACTGGGGCTACGGTTCCGAGGGGCTGTGGGTCGGCAACAACGGCGACGGCAGCGGATTTTACAACGGTGCGGTGGCCGAGGCGAACCTCAACACCATGGCGATCCTGCTGGCGCCGGCGCTGCGCAACTGCCGGGTTGCCGACAACACCATCCAGACCACCGGGTCGCACGGCATTCTGTTCAATTCGACCACGTTCCTGCCGGTGACGACCGCCGACATGGACTATGACGGGCTGACGATCGAGGGCAACCGCATCGTCGATGCCAGCGTGGCCGCCATCCAGGGCCCGCCGAACGGCGCACATCGCGTGCTGGTGCGCCAGAACCAGTTCGACGGCGATCCGCGCTTTCGCGCCGCCAGCCGTGGCGCGGGTGGCACCTGGGCCTCGGCGTCCGGGCTGGTGGGCGTGCTGCTCAGCGGCTGTTCCGGCTTCGTGGTGGCCGATAACGGCTTCCGCAACGTGGCCACCGCGGTGCGCCAGGTCGGAACCCTCAGCAACGTGGTGACCGGCAACACGCTGTATGGCGACCCCGTGGCGGTGGGATTTTCCACCGCCAATCGCGGCGTCGGCACGGTTGAGCCGGGCGGTGCCGGCTGGCTGCATGTGGTGGAGACCAGCGATCCCGCGGATGCGCTGTACGGCCGCATCAAGTCGGCGCCGGTGGTCTCGGCCGCGGCCATGCCGAACAGCGGCACCTATGTCGTCGGGCATTTCGTGGCGGCGACCGCGCCGGCTTCGGCCAACCGGCAAACCCTGATGGGCTGGCTGCGGCTGACCACCGGCAGCGGCCATGTCGCCGGCACCGACTGGTCGGCGGTGTACGGCGCCGATGGCGCGGCACTGTCCACGCCCAAGGTCACGGTGTTCCTGGCCGGCGGCACCTGGACCAAGGACCCGGCCGCGACACAGATGGAGGTCGAGGTCTGGGGCGGCGGCGGTGCGGCCGGCAACGGCGCGGTTGCGGCGGCCGGCACGGCAACCAGCGGCGGCGGCGGCGGCGGCGGCGGCGGCAAGCGGCGCGGGCGGTTCCGCTCGGCCGACATGGCGGGCAGCGTGGCGGTCACGGTGGGGGCGGCCGGCGTGCGCGGCACCGGCAACGGGGCGACAGGTGGGCAGGGCGGCACCTCGTCGTTCGGCACCCTGTTGCGCGCCTTTGGCGGCGGCGGCGGCGCGGGCGGCAACGCCGGAGGCGCGGCCGGCGGTGGCGGAGCGGGCGACAACAACGCGGGCAACTCCGCCAC
>JBBQOT010000558.1:0-3006 GCA_038331165.1 Acetobacterales bacterium | reverse complement strand
TAGTCCCGGGCGGGGCCTGGGCCCACGCCCGGCTGGGGGCCGCGCCCCCCGCCCCTACTGGCTTTCTATTGGGTGTCTCGTTGCGGGGCCCCGGGTGGGGTCCCGGGTCACCGCCCCGGCCTTGCCTCCCTAACGAAACCGCGAACTATTCGTTCCCGGGATCTCAAACAGATGCGGCCCCAAATCCGCCAACGTGTTCACCCCAATATTAGCCATGGCGGTCAATGTTTCGTTGCGCATGATGGTCAACGCCTTGCTGGCTCCCGCCTCACCGGCCACTGCCACGCCCCACAGGGTGTTGCGCCCGCACAGCACCGCCTTGGCCCCGAGCGAAAGCGCCTTCACGATATCGGTACCACGGCGGATGCCGCTGTCGAACAGCACCGTGGTCTTGTGCCCGACCTCGGCGACGATGGACGGCAGCACGTCGATCGACGCCACCGAGATGTCGAGGTTGCGGCCGCCATGGTTCGACACGACGATGCCGTCGGCGCCGCGCTCGATGGCGATGCGGGCATCTTCGGGGTGCATGATCCCCTTGACGATCAACGGGCCGCGCCAGCGGTCGCGCAGGCGGTTCACGTCGTCCCAGGACAGGTCCTCGGTATGCTTCACGCGGTCGCCGAGCGGGGCGCGGGTGATCGGGGTGCGGAACTCCTCGGGGTAGTTCTCAAAGCGCGGCAGGCCGCCATTCTTCATCGCGTAGCGCGCGACGGTGCCGAACAGCCAATGCGGAGCCAGGGCGATGTCGATCAGCGACTTGAGGGTCGGCTTGTAAGGGAATGAAAAACCGTTGGCTTTGTTGTAGGTGCGGTTGGGCGAAACCGGGGTGTCCATGGTGAGGAACAGCGCCTCGAAGCCGTTATTCTGGGCGCGATCGACCAGCTGCATCGACAGCTCGCGGTCCTTCCACAGGTACAGCTGCATGAAATTGCGCCCGTTCGGCACCTCGCGGGCGATCTTTTCCACCGAGGTCTGCGCACCGGTGGCCAGGGTATAGGGGATGCCGGCTTTCGCGGCGGCCTTGGCCAGGGCCAGTTCACCCTCGTAGGCCACCAGGCCCGCGGTGCCGGTGGGGGCGATGATGTACGGCATGGTGATGGGCTTGCCGAACAATTCCAACGAGATGTCGCGCCGGCTGACGTATTCGGGAAAGCGCGGTACCACTTTCAGCCGGTCGAACGCGGCGCGGTTCTCATCGAGCAGCTTGTCGTCCTCGCTGCCGCGGTCGACGTATTCAAAGATGCCGCGCGGCAACAGCCGGCGGGCGGCGTCGCGGAGCTGATAGATATCGTCGCAGTTGTCCAAGATGCTCACGGCGTTTCCTGCTGACCTGTTCGTGGTTCGGGCGATGCTGCACCTGAACCATGCGGTTCGGCAATCCGCCGCGCGCGGTTGACAGGAGCGGTGCCGAAGCCTAGGAAGCCGGCCGGTCATCCGCCGCTCCGCGAAGGTTCGCGCAGCGGCGCTTATTGCGTTGCGATGGAGCATACCTTGTTCGAGGCGTTGTCCGGCAAACTCACGGGGGTCTTCGATCGGCTGCGCACGCGCGGTCGGCTGTCGGAGACCGACGTGTTGGAAGCGCTGCGCGAGGTGCGGCTGGCGCTGCTCGACGCCGACGTGGCGCTGCCGGTGGTGCGCGACTTCATCACCAAGGTGCGCGAGCGCGCCGTCGGCCAGGAGGTGATCGATTCGGTCTCGCCCGGCCAGCAGGTGGTCAAGATCGTCAACGACGTGCTGGTGGAGGCGCTGGGCGGCGAAGGTGCTGTGCCGCTGAACCTGAACGCCGTGGCGCCGGTGCCGATCCTGATGGTTGGCCTACAAGGCTCCGGCAAGACCACCACCTCCGGCAAATTGGCGCTGCGCCTGCTCAAGCGCGACCGCAAGAAGATCCTGCTGGCCAGCCTGGACACCCAGCGCCCGGCGGCACAGTTGCAGTTGGAGACGCTGGCGAAGCAGGCCGGCGTCGGCAGCCTGCCGATCATCGCCGGGCAGACGCCACTGGAGATCGCGGCGCGCGCGATGGATACCGGCCGGCGCGAAGTCTATGACATCGTCATTCTCGACACCGCCGGCCGGCTGTCGATCGACGACGTGCTGATGGCCGAGGTCAAGGCCATCCGCGACGCGACCAACCCGGCCGAAACCCTGCTGGTGGTCGATGCGATGACCGGCCAGGACGCGGTGAACACGGCCCGCGCGTTCAACGACGCGCTGGGCGTCACCGGCATCGTGCTGACCCGCATGGACGGCGACGCGCGGGGTGGTGCCGCACTGTCGATGCGCACCATCACCGGCGCGCCGATCAAGTTCTCCGGCTCGGGGGAAAAACTCGACGCGCTGGAGGAGTTCCATCCCGAGCGGGTGGCCGGGCGCATCCTGGGCCAGGGCGACGTGGTCGGGCTGGTGGAGCGGGCCGCCGAGCTTGTCGACGAGGAAGAGGCCGAAAAGCTCGCCCGCAAGATGGCGAAGGGCACCTTCGACCTGGAGGATTTCGCCTCGCAGTTGAAGCAGTTGAACAAGATGGGCTCGATCCAGTCGATCATCGGCATGCTGCCGGGCGCGGGCAAGATCCAGCAGGCGCTGGAGGCCTCGGGCAAGGCGGGGCTGGACCAGAAGATGCTGAAGCGCCAGCAGGCGATCATCTCGTCGATGACGCCAGGTGAGCGCAAGAATCCCGACATGATCAAGGCAAGCCGCAAGAAGCGCATCGCGGCGGGCTCGGGGGTGGCGGTGCAGGACGTGAACAAGCTGCTGAAGCAGTTCGACGACATGTCCACGATGATGAAACGCATGACCATGATGCGTCTGAAGGGCCTGATGCGGGAGGGGCTTGGTGCCTTGATGCCCCAAGGCCGAAGGCCGTTCTGAACTTCAACCTACACTCGAACCGACGACTGGAGATAATTGATGGGACTCAAAATTCGCCTCGCCCGTGCTGGCGCCAAGAAGCGGCCGTACTACCACATCGTGGTGGCCGACAGCCGCTCGCCGCGTGACGGGCGC
>JBBQOT010000557.1:0-3007 GCA_038331165.1 Acetobacterales bacterium | reverse complement strand
TCGGCGGCACGGCAGCGCAACTCCTTGCGCGGCGACCACACCGGCAGCCCGCCCGCCCAGGAAACCGACCCGTCATCGGGCGGCAGCGCCGTGGTATCCGGCAGGATCACCAGCGGCGCCTGCAACCCCTTGGCCCCGTGCACCGTCATCAGCCGCACCGCGCCATGCCCCGCCTGGGCCGGCCCCTCCGCCTCGCGCTTCACCTCGGCGCCGGACTGGCGCAGCCAATGCAGGAACCCCTGCAGCGACGGTGGATGGTTCTTGGCATAGGTCAGCGCGACGCCCAGCAATTCGTCCACCGGCTCGGCTGCTTCCGGTCCCAGCCTGGCGAATAGCTGCGCCCGCCCGCCCAGCCGCCCCAGCGCCTCGCCCAGCAGCGCGTGCGGGGTGGCGTAGTCGACGCGGGCCAGCAGCGTGCCGATCATCGTCCGCGCCGCCCCCCATTCCGGCCGCTCGCCGGCCCGCTCGCGCAACGCCGACCACAACGAGCCACGCCGCGTCGCCGCCAGCGCCATCAGGCTGTCATCGGTCAGCCCGCCCAGCGGACTGGTCAGCACACAGGCCAGCGACAGGTCGTCTTCCGGCAGCAGCAGCGTGTCGCACAGCGCCAGCAGGTCGGCCACCGCCGGCTGCTCGGACAGCACCAGCCGGTCCAACCCCGCCACCGGCACGCGCCACAGTTTCAGCGCCCGCACCAGCGCGCGGCCGAACGCGTTGCGCCGGCGCACCAGCACCAGCACGTCGCCGGCAGCCAGCGGCCGACCGCGGCTTTGCAGCATTACCGACCCATCGGTCTGCGCCGCGATCCAGCGCGCCAAGCCGTCCGCCAGGGTCTGCATGGCGCTGCCCCCCGGCTGGTTCTGCGCCGGCACCGCCCAGGGCATCACCTCCGGCCGCTCCGGCTCCGGCGCCAGCGGCCACAGCTCCACCGATCCCGCATGGCCCGCCCGGTCGGCGACGTGGCGCAGTTCACCGGGCGGCGCCACCCCGTCGCTGGCCGGCGGCTGCGCGAACACCGCATCGACCAGGTTCAGCACCGGCACGGTGGAGCGGAACGACACCCGCAACGGCACATCGCGCCAGCGCGCGCCCGCGGCGCTTACCCGCCGGGCCAGCACATCGCGCCAGGTCGTGAAGGCCTGCGGCTCCGCCCCCTGGAAGGAGTAGATCGACTGCTTGGGGTCGCCCACGGCAAACACGGTGCGTGGTGCCCCGTCTGCCGCGCCGCTGCCGGCGAAGAACTCCTCGGTCAGCTTGCCGGCGATTTCCCACTGTGCCGGGGCGGTGTCCTGCACCTCGTCCAGCAACAGGTGGTCCAGCCCGCCATCGAGCTTGTACAGCACCCAGGCCACGCCGGGATCGCGCAGCAGCCGCGTGGTGGCGCCGATCAGGTCGCTGTAGTCCAGCATCCCCGTCTGGCGTTTTCGCGCGGCATAGGCATCGGCCACCGGCCCGGCCAGCCCGGCCAACGCGGCCGAAAGAGCTGCCACCTGCCAGGCCCGCGCGGCGTCGTCCAGCGCCTGGATGCGCGCCTGCTCGGCGATCAGCGCTGCCTCCACGTCGGGGTTGGTGTCGAGGAACTTGCCCGGCACCATGCCCTTCGGCTTGCGCGGCTCTCCGGTGCCGGTGAACAGCAGGCCGCGCCAGATATCCAGCGCCTCCGCCCGCTCGGCCACGGCCACGCCCAGGAAATCGGCCAGCGCGGCCGCGAACGCCCGCCCCTTATCGGCCGCCCCCACCGCGATCGTCGCCGCTGCCCCACGCAGCGCCGCATCATCGGCCTCGCCAGCAATCGCCTGCGCCACCTCGGCGGGGTCGCGCGCGCCCAGCAGCCGACGCAGACGGATTTCCAGCGCCTCCGGCCCAGCCTTCAGCGCCTCGGCCAACTCGTCAGGTTTTTGGCGCAGCTTCTCGATCAGCTCGCCCAGCGCGCCGAGCGTGGCGACCTCTCCGGCGATCAGCCGCAGCGCATTCCGCTGGGCCTCGGCAAAGGCGCCCGACAGCATCGCCTCGCGCGCCTGGGCCAAGGCCACCGCCGCGTCGGGGTCGTCCATCAGCCGGAAGTGCGGGCTCAGCGCCGCCTCCAGCGGAAAGCGCCGCAGCAGCGACTGGCAGAAGGCGTGGATGGTGCCGATGCGCATGCCACCCGGCAGGTCCAGCACCGTGGCGAACAAGGCCCGGGCGTGCTCGCGCATCGCGGGCCCCGGCGCCACCTCCAGCGCCAGCAGGGCGGCATCGAGCCGGTCGTCGTCCAGGGTCACCCATTCGCCCAGCCGGCGTTGCAGGCGCAGCGCCATCTCGGCCGCCGCCGCCTTGGTGAAGGTGAGGCACTGGATGCGTGCCGGATCGGCATCACCCAGCATCAGTCTTAGCAGCCGGTCGGTCAGCAGCTTGGTCTTGCCCGAGCCGGCCGAGGCGGCGACGAAGGCCGACACGGCGGGGTCGGCGGCGATGCGCTGCGCCTGGTTGGCCTCGTCGCGCGCGGTGGTGCGCACGTCGGCGGTGCTCATTCGGGCTCTCCATCGCCAGCGACATCCCACTCCGCCACGCGCGCAAGCTGGCCGTAGTTGGAAAAGCGCGGCACCCGCCCGGCATGGGGTTGGGACAGATAGGCCTGGTCGGCATCGTCGTAGGCCGCCACGAGATCGCGCAGCCGGCCGCGTGCGTCGGCCACCGCGTCGGCGATTACTGCGGGGTCGCCCTTGAACAGCTTGGTCACCTTGCCGGCCTGGAAGCCGCCGGTCAGGTGCCAGTAGGCCAGTTCCACCGCCCGGCCGGCAATGCCGGGGAAGGCGCCGTCGGCTGCCATCGCGGCTTCCAGCAGCAACTGTGCGGCGAAGCCGGCCGCCACCTCGGTGTGCGACGGTGGAGCGCCGGTCTTGTAGTCCAGGATCGCCAGCGTGCCGTCGGCGCGTTTCTCGATGCGGTCGGCGCGGCCGGTCAGCAGGAAGCCGCCGGGCACCGCCAGCTCCCACCGCCCCGCCACCTCGGTGGCCAGGTCGGCCAG
>JBBQOT010000556.1:0-3009 GCA_038331165.1 Acetobacterales bacterium | reverse complement strand
GATTCTCCCGGATCGTGCGATTGAGCAGCATCGCCTCCTGGAACACGACGCCGATGCTTTGGCGCAGCGATTCCAGGCTGACATCGCGCAGATCCTGGCCGTCGATGGTGATGCGGCCCGACGCGGGGTCCCACATGCGTTGCAGCAGCGCCATCGCGGTGGTCTTGCCCGCACCGGTATGGCCGACCAGGGCGACGACGCTGCCGGGGGCGGCGGTGAAATCGACATCGGACAGCACCGCGTCGCCGTTGGGGTAACGGAAGCCGACGCGCTCGAACGCCACCTCACCCTGCGTCACCGCGAGCGCCGGCGCCTGCGGCTTCTCGGGCACCGTGCTCTGGGCATCCAGCACCTCGAAGAAGGCGCGCAGGCCTGGGACCTCGGCGAACAGGCGCGAGAGAAAGATCATTGCGCTGTCCAGCCGGTTGATCAGCAGGGTGGCCAGGCCCATGAACGCCACGATCTCGCCCACGCTCGCCTCGCCGCGCACATGCAGCACGGTGCCCAGCACCACGATGGCGATCACCGTGATCGTGCAGGCCGCCCGCGTCATCACGCCCACCACCGCCCACCAGGTCAGCACCGGGAACTGGTGGGTGATCACCTTCTGAATGATCTCGCGGAACAGCGACTGCTCGGCGGCCAGGCGGGTGAAGCTTTGCATGACGACCACGTTGGCCAGCGCGTCCTGCGCCGTGCCGGCCAGCTGGATCTGCCAGAGCTGGGCGCGGGCTTGGCCTTCCTCGGTGTGGATGATGACCAGGATGGTGGCGACACAGAACAGAAGGGTCAGCGCGATCAGCAGCAGGGCCAGTTGCCAGTTGAGGAACATCGTCATCGGCAGCAGCACCAGGGCGGCGACGAAGGTGGCGAGCTGGTCGCGGAAGAAGCTCAGCCACAGCCAGAACATCGAATCCGCGCCGCCGATCATGGTTTTGACCAGGCGGCCCGAGTGGGCGTCGCCGTGGAATTCGGGCGGCAGGTACAGGACGTGGCCGAAGTAGCGGTTCATCGCCGCCAGCCGCAGCCCGTGGGCCATCCGCTCGGCATGCAGCGTGGAGACGATGCTGGCGCCGATCCCCAGCAATCCGACCAGGGCCCACAGCCCGATCAGGCCGAAACCGGCGTCCCAAAGCTCGGCTGGCGCCATGGTGGAGGAGCGGGTCAGCAACTCGACGACGCGGCCGAACAGCAGTGGTTCCACGAACTGCAACCCCGCCACCGCCAGGTTGGCGAAGACGAGCATGATGGCGATCCACATGCTCTGCCGGAGCGTGCCCATGGCGCGGAGATAGATGCGAAGAAAGCTCATGGGAACAGGATGCGCTCCGGATGGGGCGAAATCGGGGCGGCGTGGCCGGGGTCGGCCACCGGTTCGGGCAGATGGGGTCGCGAGCGCCGCTGCCCGCCCCCTGCCCCGGTTGGTCAGACCGGCGTGGCGGTGAAGCGGGTGGTCGGGGCCACGAACTCCTCCTGTGCGGCCACTGTCAGGATCTCGCGCGAGCCCGCCTGCGCGGTGCGCCGCAGCACCCCGTGGATGGAGGAGCCAGCAGCCGACAATGCGGCCGGGGCACTGCCGGTTGCGAGGCGGTGGAACAGGAACAACGCGGAGATGGCGTCGCCCGCGCCGTTGACCTGCACATTCTCCAGCGGCGTGCGCAGCAGGTGGCACTGGCCGGCCTCGCCGACGATCATGTCCATGGCGTCGGCGGGGGTGGCTTCGGTGCGCAGGCTGGTGATCAGGACTGTGCGGGGGCCCATGGCTTGGAGGGCGGCGATGGCGGTGCGGGCGTCGGCGAGGGTGCGGATGGCGATGCCGGTGAGGCGTTCGACCTCGTAGCGGTTGGGGGTGATGATGTCGGCGGCCGGCACGGCGTGGTCGCGCATGAACTCGGCGATTCCTGGTCGGACGTAGTCGCCGGTGTCGTCGTCGCCGATCACGGGATCGCAGCAGAACACGGCTTTCGGGTTGGCCTGTTTTACCCGGCGGACGGCGTCGAGGATGGCTTCGCCGATGGAGTGGTCGCCCATGTAGCCGGACAGGACGGCATCGCAGCGGGGGAAGGCGCCGCGGGCCTCGATGCCCTCGATCACCTTCGCGACCTGAGCGCCGGTGTAGACCTCGCCGGTCCAGGAGCCGTAGCCGGTGTGGTTGGAGAACTGGACCGTGTTCACGGCCCAGACTTCCGCGCCGAGGCGCTGGAGGGGGAAGACGGCGCTGGCGTTGCCGACATGGCCGTAGGCGACCCAGGACTGGATGGAGAGGATGTTCATGGCAGGATGATTACGGGATCGGTGGGGGCCTTGCCAGGGGGCGGGTGCGGGCCTAACCCGGCGGATTGCCACATTGCAGGGGTTATCGCATGTCTGTGCCGAAGCTGTTCCAGCCCTATGAGATGCGGTCCGTGACCGCGCGCAACCGGATCTGCGTGGCGCCGATGTGCCAGTATTCCGCGACCGACGGGCTTGGGGATGACTGGCATATCCAGCAGCTAGGTGCCAAGGCGATG
Organism: Acetobacterales bacterium; assembly: GCA_038331165.1. Classification (GTDB taxonomy): domain Bacteria; phylum Pseudomonadota; class Alphaproteobacteria; order Acetobacterales; family Acetobacteraceae; genus CAMDGX01. The sequence continues at coordinate 499 of JBBQOT010000556.1, read as the reverse complement.
GGCGGGGCGGGCATCGTGATGGCGGAGGCGACGCATGTCTCGGCGGTGGGGCGGATCACCGCGCAGTGCCTTGGCGCCTACAACCCGGCGCACCAGCATCTGCTTTCGCGGCTGGCGCGGATCATCGCGCATGGCGGGGCGGTGCCGGCGATCCAGATCGGGCATGCCGGGCGCAAGGCCAGCGTGCGGCGGCCGTGGGACGGGGGCAAGCCGGTGCCGATTTCGGCCGGCGGGTGGGAGCCGGTGGGGCCGAGCGCCATTGCCTTTGCGGAGGGGTATTCGACGCCGCGCATGCTGTCGGTTTCCGAGGTGCAGGGGATTGTCGAGCAGTTCGCCGCCTCGGTGCGGATGAGCCGGATTGCCGGGTTCAAGCTGATGGAGATCCATGCGGCGCATGGCTATCTGCTGCATTCGTTCCTGTCGCCGCTGTCGAATACGCGCAACGACCAGTATGGCGGCGACCTCAAGGGACGGGCGCGTGTGTTGATGGAGATCATCG
>JBBQOT010000555.1:0-3011 GCA_038331165.1 Acetobacterales bacterium | reverse complement strand
CTCGACCATAAATTCGGTAACCGATGATTCGGTGGTAGTGGTTGAGAACTGGGGGTAGAGCGGCAGTAGCACCACCCGGTCGGGTTTATAGGCTGCAAGCTGCTGCACCACTTCGCTTACCCGCGGCTTCCAGTAGCGCATGGCGATAAAGCATTTATGGCCTTCGCCCAAAGCCGCCTCAAGCGCGCGCGCCTGCGCCACGGTGTTGGGCAATATTGGCGAGCCGCCACCCATTTCGGCATAAATCTTTTGCGCCACTGGGGCGCGGCGCGATGAAATGAGTTTGGCCAACAGCCAGCGCAAGGGCTTAGGCACCCGAATAATCGCAGGGTCGTTAAACAGATTAAACAGGAACGGCTTTACCGCTTCCTGACTATCTGGCCCGCCGAGGCGGCGTCCGCGGCGACGAGCCCATTGAGCGTGAGCAAACCCAGGCTCGGCGGGCAGTCTATCAGGACATAGGTGAAATGGGCCAAGGCGGGGTCGCGGAGCGCGGTGCGAAGGCGATATTCGCGATGTTCTGCCGTGACGAGTTCGATTTCGGCGCCGGCAAGGTCCAACTCGGCGGGGATGATGCAAAGCCCCGGGATATAAGTGGCGCGGGCAGCCGACCCGGGGGCGGCATCGTCGAGGAGCAACGCGTAGGTGCCGGTATCGCGGTTGTTGGCGGCAATGCCGATGCCAGTGGAGGCGTTTCCCTGTGGGTCGAGGTCGACCATCAACACGCTCTGGCCCGCCGCGGCGAGGGCAGTTGCGAGGTTGATGGTGGTTGTGGTCTTTCCGACCCCGCCCTTCTGGTTGACGACGGCCAGGATTCTTGGCCGCCGATGTGTCGGGGTTGTTTCGTTGTGCGGAGTGTCAGCCACGCGTTATCTCGCTCAGTCGGAGGATCCGGGCGGCGGGGTCGAGTGGGCTGGGCCACTGCTCGACGCGCATGTGCCACTGGCGCGTGGCATCCGTCAATTCCTGCTCGACGGTTCTGCCCTTGGGGAACAGGCAGACACCGCCGGGGGTCATCAGCGGTGTAGCCCATGAGAGGAGGGTTGTCAGCGGTGCGAGGGCGCGCGCGGTAACCAGCGGGGCAGGGGAGACGCGGGCCGCTTCGATGCGCTCGGCATGGATGCGGACGGACGCCTGTGTGAGCCGCGCTGCCTCCCGGAGGAATGTGGCCTTGCGTTTGTCAGCTTCGATAAGGTCGAAGGGTTTTCCGGTGGCGATTGCCAACACCAGGCCGGGGAACCCGGCTCCGGAGCCGAGGTCGATGCCGTGGGAAAAATCTGTTGGGAGATAAGGCAGGAGTGCGAGTGAGTCCGCGGTATGACGTTCCGCGATGTGCTGTTCGTCGTTTCTGGAGATCAGGTTTATTGTGCGGTTCCATGCCAGAATCAGTGCGGCCAGCATGTCCAGTTTGTCCGTTGTTTCACGTGAAACAACCGGCACGCCGGGGATGAGATGTTTCACGTGAAACTCTGCGCCGTGGGGAGTCGACGTACGAAGGCGAGAACGGCCGAGAGCGCAGCGGGGGTGACTCCGGGCACCCGACTGGCCGCCCCCAGTGTCGCTGGGCCCGCCGCAATGAGGCGCTCGCACATCTCGGTTGAGAGCCCACCTATCCCGCTAAAGTCGAGGGCCGCCGGAAGCTTCACCGCCTCCTCGCGGCGGAACCAGGTGATGTCGGCCTGCTGGCGATCCAGGTATCCTTCGTAGGTGGCGGCGGCGCGCAGCTGTGTCCTGACGCGGACGGGCTGGACGCCGAGCCAGGGAAACGCCCGAGTCAGGTCGTCGTCACGAAGCCGCGCGTCCACCAACCAGGACAGCGCCGAGCGTTGCTCCCCGTCGGCCGAGATGTCGACGCCCAGCTTTCGTAGGCCGCTTGCCGAGATCGTGGCGGAACGGGCCTCACGTTCTGCCCAGGAGAGCGCGGCGATATGGGCGGAAAACTGCGCTCGGCGTTCGGCGCCGACGATCCCCCATTCGACGCCTCGTTGAGTCAGGCGTACGTCAGCATTGTCCGCACGAAGCGACAGCCGATACTCGGCGCGGGAGGTGAACATGCGATACGGCTCGGTGACGCCCTGCGTCGTCAAGTCGTCGATCAGCACACCGATATAGGCTTCGGCACGGTCCAGGGTCGCCGACGAAAGGCCGTGGACACGCCGGGCGGCGTTGACCCCGGCCATGATGCCTTGCGCCGCCGCCTCCTCGTAGCCGGTGGTGCCGTTGACCTGGCCGGCGAGGAAAAGTCCAGGAACCGCATGCAACTCCAAAGAGGGCGCCAGGGCACGCGGGTCGATGAAGTCGTACTCAACGGCATAGCCGGGTCGCACGATCCGCGCCGTCTCCAAGCCCGGAATGGTGGCGACAACTGCGTGCTGCACCGACTCCGGCAGGCTCGTGGATATGCCGTTCGGATAAACGGTATGGTCGTCCAGCCCCTCGGGCTCGAGAAAGATCTGGTGGTGGTCGCGGCCGGCGAACCGGACGACCTTGTCCTCGATCGACGGACAATAGCGCGGTCCCTTTCCGGCAATTTGTCCGCCGTAGACGGCTGACAGGTGCAGGTTCTCGCGGATGATCGCGTGGGTAGCCGCGGTGGTGGCGGTCACGCCGCAGGCAATCTGCCGGTTGGCCGGCGCCGTCGTCAGTGTGCTGAAGAACTCCGGCTCGGCGTCGCCGTGGTCGGACGCCAGCCTATCCCAGGCGATCGTTCGTCCGTCCAGGCGGGGTGGCGTGCCGGTCTTGAGCCGTCCCATCGGTAGGCCAAGTTGCTCCAGGCGCCGCGCGAGCCCGATCGCGGGGGCATCGCCCACCCGCCCTGCCGGGTGGCTGACCAGGCCGATATGGATGCAACCGCGCAGGAAAGTGCCCGCGGTCAGCACCACGGCCCCTGCGGCGATCTCCTCGCCACCGCCGGTCATCACGCCGCGCACCCTCCCCGCCGCGTCCAGCAGGAGGTCTTCGACGCCGGCTTCGAGGATCTCCAGTCCCTCCTGTTCCAGCAGGAGTGCCTG
>JBBQOT010000554.1:0-3012 GCA_038331165.1 Acetobacterales bacterium | reverse complement strand
GGGCGGCGGCGAAGGCGCGCTCGCCGGCCTCGGCGTCGGCCACGTCGCAGACCACCGCCAGGCCGCCGATGGCGTGCGCGGCTTCCTCGGCGGCGTCGCGGTTCACGTCGAGGATGGTGACCCGCGCGCCCCCTGCCGCCAGGGCGCGTGCGGTGGCGCCGCCGAGGCCCGAGGCGCCGCCAGTGACGATGGCCGAAATGCCGCTCAGGTTCATGTCCGCTGCTCCGTGTTTGCGGCGCGTTCTGCCCCCCTCCGGCGCCACCCGCAAGCCGGCACCTGCACCGTTGCTGGCGGCGTCACAACGCGGCAGGCTCGACGTTATGCAACACCCCATCCCAACCCTGGAATACAACTTCGAAGCCGCGGTCGGCGTCGCACCCCGAGTTTCACTCGGCCAGGTTCATGGCGGCGAACGCCGGGTCATCCCGACCACCGGCGGCGTCGTTTCCGGCCCGCTTCTGACCGGGCGGGTGGTGCCCGGCGGGACGGTGGATCCCGCGCTGATCCATTTCCGCACCACCCCGGTGTTCGAGGTGCGGGACCGCCCGCATGGCTGGCTGGCGCGGCACATCTTCGTCGCAACCGGGCAGCGCCACCCGAAGGGCGTGCTGATCCGGTTCGTCGTCGTTCGCTGAGCGGATTGGACGAGCCCCGGTTTCGGCCCATACTGCGAGCCAGACGAGGCACAACGTCGCAGGGGCAGGATGTCCGACCGCACGCCACAGGGCGCCTTCGCCCACACCGGCCTGCCCTATGCCGAGCGCGTCTGCGCGGTGGGTGCCGACGAGCCGTTCCGCTGGCTTGCCGCGGGCTGGCGCGACTTCCGGGCGGCGCCGCTGGCCAGCCTGGCGCTGGGGCTGATGGTCGTTGCCGCCGGCCTGGCGCTGACCGTCGGGCTGGCGGCGGCAGGATACTTCTACCTCATCGTGCCGCTGATCGTCGGCTTCATGTTGGTCGGGCCGGCGCTGACGGTGGGCTACTACGCGATCAGCCGCGACCTGGAGGCGGGGCAGCGACCATCGCTGTCCGGCGCGTTGGCGGCATGGCGGGAAAATCCGGCGGGGCTGTTTTACCTGGGGCTGGCGCTGGTCGCCTTCCTGGTGCTGTGGATGCGGTTCGCCGCGCTGATTTTCGCGATCTTTTTCCCGTACTCGATGATGGACGTGCAGGCGCTGCTGAACGCAACGCTGTTCACCACCGAGGGCATCTCGTTCCTGTTCGTCGGCACGCTGGTGGGCGGCGTGATGGCAACCATTGCCTTCGCCGCTGGCGCCTTCTCGTTGCCGTTGCTGCTGGATCGCCGGGTCGGCATGCTGGAGGCGCTGGTGACCAGCGTGGTGGCGGTGGTGCTGAACGCGCGCACTATGGCATTGTGGGCCGCACTGGTAGTGCTGTTCACCGGCGCCGGGCTGCTGCTGGGCTTTGTCGGCCTGGCGGTGACGCTGCCACTGCTGGGCCACGCCACCTGGCACGCCTATCGCGCCACCATCCGGATGCCCTGATCACGCCACCGCAACAAGGAGGAACCCATGGTCGTTCTACAGATCAACTACCGCTTCCAGAACATGTCCGCCGAGGAGTGGGCCAAGCGCTACACCGACGCCACCGGACAGAAATTCCTCGCGGTCGACGGCCTGGTCTGGAAGATCTGGCTCGACGGCGAGGGCAACAACGTCGGCGGCATTTACCTGTTCGCCAGCCGGGCGCAGGCCGAAACCTATCTCGCCGGCCCGATCGTGGCCGGCATGAAGGCCAACCCCAACGTGGCCGATCTCAGCTTCACCCTGTCCGATGTGCGCGAGCGCATGAGCGCCATCACCCACGCCCCGGTGCCCGGCCTCGCGCCAGCCGCCATCGCAGCAGAGTAGCGCATCCATGACGGACGGTCCGAAGAAGACACCTGATTCGAAGAAGACGGGGCTCCGCCCAACAGGATTGCGGGGGGGTCTCGCCACATACGGCGATGCGGAATTCTCGTTGTTCCTGCGCCGCGTCTTCATCAAGGCGATGGGCTATACCGATGATGCGCTCGACCGTCCGATCATCGGCATCACCGATACCTACAGCGACTTCAACCCGTGCCACGGCAACGTCCCCGACCTGATCCAGGCCACCAAGCGCGGCGTGATGCTGGCCGGCGGCATGCCCATGGTGTTCCCGACCATTTCGATCGCCGAAAGCTTCTCCCACCCCACCAGCATGTTCCTGCGCAACCTCATGGCGCTGGATACCGAGGAGATGGTGCGCGCCCAGCCGATGGATGCGGTGGTGCTGATCGGCGGCTGCGACAAGACCCTGCCGGCGCAGTTGATGGGGGCGGCCAGCGCCGACATCCCGGCAATCGTGCTGCCGACAGGCCCGATGCTGGTCGGCCACCACAAGGGCGAGGTGCTCGGCGCCTGCACTGATTGCCGGCGCATGTGGGCCTCGTTCCGTGCCGGCACCATCGACGCGGCCGAGATCGACGCGCTGTCCAGCCGGCTCGCACCGACCAAGGGCACCTGCATGGTGATGGGCACCGCCAGCACGGTGGCCTCGATGGTCGAGGCGATGGGCATGTGCCTGCCCGGCGCCGGCTCGGCCCCCGCCACCCACGCCGACCGCATCCGCCTGGCCGAGGCCTCGGGGGCGGCGGCGGTGAAACTCGCCGCCTCGGGCCGCAAGCCGAGCGACATCATGACGGCAGCGGCGTTCCGCAACGCCTTCACCGTGCTCCAGGCGATCGGCGGCTCGACCAACGCGGTGATCCACTTCACCGCCATCGCCGGGCGCCTCGGCATCAAGATCGACATGGCCGCGTTCGACCGCGCGGGCCTGGAGGTTCCAGTTTTGGTCGACCTCAAGCCGAGCGGCGATCACTACATGGAACACTTCCACTGGGCCGGCGGCGTGCCCAAGCTGCTCAAGGAAATCTCCCGCCACCTCGACCTGACCACCTTGACCGTCACCGGCGGCACCCTGTCCGACTACGCCGCCGGCGCCGAGGACATTCCCGGCCAGACCGTGATCCGA
>JBBQOT010000553.1:0-3018 GCA_038331165.1 Acetobacterales bacterium | reverse complement strand
TTCTGGGCCAGGGTGCAGCAGAGTTCGTCGGGGGCGACGCAGTTGATGCTGCCGTCGAGCGTGCCTGCCCAGAGGGCGGCCTGGTCGGCGGGGGATTTGAGCGAGGGGTAGGTGTGGTAGATTTGGCCGTTGGGGCGTTTGTAGTCTTCGGCGGTGTAGAGCATGTACTGGTGCAGGCTTTCGCCGTAGATGGGGATGCCGCGGGCGCGGGCTTCGCGGATGGCGGCCACGCCGGAGGCCGCCGAGGTGTGGAGCATGTAGAGGGCGGTGCCGGGGACGCTTTCGGCGAGGCGGATGATGCGGCGGAAGGAGAGGTCTTCGGAGAGGGCGTTGTGGACCTCTGCCATGTTGTGGAAGCTGGTTCGGCCCTCGCGGATGAGTTTTTCGTACATGTGCATGACGATGTCGTTGTCTTCGGCGTGGATCACGCCGAGGCCCTGGTTGGCGGCCAAGACCTGGAACACCTCCCAGATATCGCCGAAATCGACCATGCGGCCTTTGCGGTTGGGGGTGATGTCGGTGGTGAAGATTTTCACCGTCGGGTGGCCGGCGCGGATGGCGGCGCCGAGTTCGTCGAGATGGGCGGGTTGGAGGTCGCCTTCGACCATCAGGTGGAAAGCGTAGTCGATGTGGCATTTTCCGGCCCAGCCGGCGTCGCGCGCGGCGATGGCGCTGGCGATGGTGGGGCCGGCGTTGGTGGAGACCAGGTCGACGAAGCGTTCGAGGCTGTAGCCGCGCTTGCCGACCATTTCGGAGTACATCAGGGCGACGCGGGGTTCGACGCCGGAATTGCCGCCGGTGGTGTCGTCGATGCGGATGCCTTGGGTTTTCTGGGCCAGGGTGCAGCAGAGTTCGTCGGTTGCGATACAGTTGATGCTGCTGTCCAGCGTGCCCGACCAGAGGGCAGCCTGGTCTTCCGGTGACTTGAGCGACGGGTAGGTGTGGTAAATCTGGCCGTTGGGGCGTTTGTAGTCTTCGCTGTTGTAGAGCATGTACTGGTGCAGGCTTTCGCCGTAGATCGGGATGCCTTTGGCGCGGGCGTCGCGGATGGCGGCGACACAGGAGGCGGCCGAGGTGTGCAGCATGTAGAGGGCGGTGCCGGTGACGGAATCGGAACGGCGGATGATGCGGCGGAAGGAGAGGTCCTCGGAGCGCGCGTTGTGGACTTCGGCCATGTGGTGAAAGCTGGTGCGGCCCTCGCGGATGAGTTTTTCGTACATGTGCATGACGATGTCGTTGTCTTCGGCGTGGATGACGCCGAGGCCCTGGTTGGCCGCGATGACCTGGAACACTTCCCAAATGTCGCCGAAATCGACCATGCGGCCTTTTCGGTTGGGGGTGATGTCGGTGGTGAAGATTTTCACCGTCGGGTGGCCGGCGCGGATGGCGGCGCCGAGTTCGTCGAGATGGGCGGGGGGGAGGTCGCCTTCGACCATCAAATGGAAGGCGTAGTCGATGTGGCAGGCGCCATGCCAGCCGGCGGCGCGCGCGGCGATGGCGTCGGCGATGGTGGGGCCGGCATTGGTGCGGGCGAAGTCGATCATCATGGTGGTGCCGCCGAAGACGGCGGCGCGGGAGACGACCGAGGCGGGCTGGGTGTTCTTGGTCTTGCCGCCAACGGGTGCGGGCATCGGCCAGTCGCAATGGACGTGCGGGTCGATGCCGCCGGGCATGATGATGCGGCCGGTCATGTCGATCAGCCGGGGGGCGGTGAGGCTGCCGAGTTTTTCCAGGCCGGCGATGCGGCCATCGGCGATGGCGATGTCGGCGGCGATGACGCCCTGGGGGGTGACGACGCGGTCGCTGCGCAGGACGAGCATTTGGTGGTTTCCTTGAGAAAGGAAAGAAAGCATGTTCTTTTTTGAGAAAAAGAACCGAAAAACTTTTATCCATTTAGATCCATGCCGTGGTGCAGGCTCGGCCCAAACGAATAAAAGTCTTTTTGCTTCAGGCTAGCGTTTCCAGCGTGCCATCGAGCGCCATCAGGCCGCCGCCGAGTTTGAGGGTGGGTTGGTGCTGGGTGATCTGTGCGGCGAATTCGGCGAAGACGCGGCGGTGCAGGGCGGTTTCGGCGTCGCGGGTGGCGATGGCGGCTTCGCCGTAGGCGATTTTGGCCGCACCGCAGTCGCGGTGGTTGACCACCATGACGCGGCTGATTTTGTGGAGTTGGATCGAGGCGCCGAGGTTTTCCCAGAAGGCCGGGGCCCAGCCGGCAAAGCTGGGGGCGACGACGCCGATGGCGGCACCGGCGATGGCGAACTGGCTGTATTTGCCCTTAAGGTTCTGGGCGTCCATCCAGGCGCCGACCGGGCTGACCAAGCGCGGGTCGATGCAGGTGAGCAGCATGGAATCGTAGGCGGTGCCGTCGGCGGCGGGGGCGGCGTGGCCCAGCATTCCGGCGGCGACCAGGCCACCGGCGAGGGCGAAGAGGTGGCGGCGGCCCATGCCGGTGGCAAAGCCGGGGGGCAGGCAGCAGGCGCAGGATTGGGCGAGGGGGATGCCGCGGACCATTTTCAGTTGCCTTTCATAGGTAGTGCGGGAACCATAGACTGATCGTTTCGGTGCGGTCTATCGCGATGGTTGCATGGTGTGGCAAGGCCTGGGATAGGCTGGGCGCATGGACACGCATCAGACGGATTGCATCGTAATCGGTGGCGGGATCGCGGGGGCTTCGGCGGCGGCGTTTCTGGCCGCGGACCGGCGGGTGACGCTGATCGAGGCGGAGGAGGCGGCGGGGTATCACACCACCGGGCGGTCGGCGGCGCTGTGGATTCTGAATTATGGACCGCCGGATGTGCGGGCGCTGACCGGGGCGGCGCGGGGGTTTTTCGAGGCGCCGCCTGAGGGGTTTTCCGCGGTGCAGCTGTGGTCGCCGCGGCTGGTGCTGACGCTGGCGGCGGCGGGCGACGAGGCGGCGGCGGATGAGGCGATGGCGGGAGGCACCGGGTTGCGGCGGATCAGCGTGGCTGATGCGCGGGCGATGGTGCCGGCGATCCGGCCGGGTGCTGTGGGGGCGGC
>JBBQOT010000552.1:0-3021 GCA_038331165.1 Acetobacterales bacterium | reverse complement strand
GGCCGGATTGCTGCCGCGGCTACGACTGCCGGTGGCGGCGGGGCTGCTGCTGGGGGCCGGGCTGGTCGCCGCCTCGGCAGTGGTTGCACCGCCCACCTTCTACCGGCTGGTCACCAAGTTCACCACCCAGATGGCGAACCTGCCGGCCAGCAACTACGGCCAGATCGCCTCGCGCGCGGTCGCGATCGCCGAGGATCATCCCTGGACCGGGCGCGGCTTCGAAGGGTTTCGCGGCGGCTGTGCCGACACCCGCTATTGGCGCGGCTGGCGCCATGATAACGACCCCACCGACGATGGCGGCGGCATGCTGGGGTGCAACCTGCACCCGCACAACGCCTATCTCCAGGCGGTGACCGATGCCGGGCTGCCGGGGCTGGCGCTGTATGTGGCGATGGTGGCGGCCTGGGGGCTGGCGCTGCTGCGCGCCGTCTGGCGTCGCCCGGCACCGCTGCTGGTCGGGCTGTTCGCCAGTTTCGTGATCGCGCAATGGCCGTTGGCCAGCAGCAGCAGCGCCTTTGCCATCGAGCTAGGCGGCTTGTCGTTCCTGCTATTGGGCTTCGGGCTGGCCGAGGCGCGGGCGGCGCCTACCGCCGAAGCTCCCACCTGAACCAGGCGAAGCACGGCAGCATGGCGAACATCAGCACCGCCCCGAACAGCAGCGGCGCGTTCGGGTCGGCGGTGACATCACGCAGCCGCCCGGCGATCCAGGGCGCCACCGTCAGGCCGATATAGGAGCCGGCGCTGTACCAGCCGAACACCAGCGCGCGCGCGGCCGGCGGCGTGCCCTCGCCGACCTGGGCGGTGAGCGCCCCGGGCAGAATGGCATAGGCGATGCCCAGCAGCACCAGCACCGCCACCGCGCCATCGGCCGGCGCCACCGCCAGCAGCATGGCGCCGGTGGCAATCGCGCCCAGGATCACCGCGGCAGGCCGGCCGATCAGCCGGTCGGCGAGCAGGCCGCCGAACGGGGTGGCGGCGGCGAAGCTCCAGGTTACCACACTGGCCAGGGCGGCAGCGGCCACTGCCGGGCGGCCGGCATCGGCCAGCATGGCGGGCAGGAAGCCGGCCATCACCGCGATGGCGGCGTTATAGAGCGTCCAGTTGCTGCTGGCCGCCGCGATGAAGCGCCAGGTGACGACGCGCTCGACGGCACCGGCGACGGGCGGGGGCACCTTGGCGGCGTGCCCAACAAAGAAGGTGAGGGCGATCGCACAGGCCACCGGCAGGCCGGACAGCCCCAGCACCCAGCGCCAGCCCAGGCTCTCCCCCACCGGGCCGAGCACTACCAGGGCCAGGGCAAATCCGGCGGGCCAAGAGACGATCACCATCGATGTGGCGGTGGACAGCATCGGCCCGGCATAGCGGTCGGTGGTCATCTTGATGACCAGCATCAGCATCACCACCCCGCCGCAGCCCGACATCACGCGGCCGGCGAGCATGCCGGTGAAGCTTTCCGCCATCGCCTGGGCCACCGCGCCGATGGCCATCAGCACCATGGCGCCGCGCATCACCGGGCGGTCGCCGATGCGCCCGGCCAGCAGCCCGCCGGGAACGGTGAGGAAAATGCCGGGGATCATGTAGGCGCCGATCAGCATGCCGATCTCGGCATAGCTCAACCCGCGCTCGGCGATCAGCGAGGGGGCCGCGACGGCGGCGGCCTGGAGTTGGAAGGCCCCCGTGGCACGGATGGCCATCAGCGCGAACAGGGGGGTCAGCGTCGGGCGGGATGACATGGCCCAACATGGGCGGGGCATGGCGGTGGCGGCAAGTCCGCCGGCCACGCCAGTGAACAGACCAATCGTGTCGCGCTATACTGACCACACTAGTGATTGAGCGATCCAGAAAGGCAAGGCCAGGGCTCTGCCCTGGACCCGCCAAAGGCCAGTGGCCTTTGGAAACCTATTTTATTTCAATGGTATGAGGTCCAGGGGCTCGGCCCCTGGTGGGTCCAGGGCAAAGCCCTGGCCTTTCTTAGCCATGGGTCACCCCAAACGGTGGTTGGTATTACCGCCGACGCCAGCCCATTTCCCAGAACGCCTCCTCCAGCCGCGTCGCCGCGGTGAAGGTGGCCAGCAGATCGCCATAGCGCGCCTCGCCGCCGCGCAGGGCGAACTTGCGGTCGAGGCTCGCGATCGCCGCCCCGGCCGCGGCCCGGTAGCCGGCGCTGCCATAGGCATCCATCCAGGCGGCGTAGCGGTTGCCGTCGCGCGTGGTTGTCGGGTCGGCCATCAACCTATCGACCACCTCGGCATAGCCGACCAGGCACGGGATCAGTGCCGTGTCGAGGTCCAGCCCGTCGCCGGCCAGCCCGCGTTCCAGCACGAACCGGGTATAGGCCATGGTCTCCAGGTCTTCCGGCTCGGCCGCCATCTGCGCCTCGGTCAGGCCCCACCCGGCGCAGTAGCCAACATGCAGCGGCATCTCGATGTCGACGATGTTGGTCACCGCGGCGGCGGCCTCGCGCAGCCCGGCGAGGTCGGTGCTCTTGTAGCCGGCCAGCGCATAGGCGCGGGCGAACTGGATCAGGAACAGGTAGTCCTGTTTCAGGTAGTGCTGAAAGGCCGGCTCGGGCAGCGAGCCGTCGCCGATGCCAAGCACGAAGGGGTGGCGCACATAACGCTCCCACACCGCACCGGCGTCGCGCCGCAGCCGGCCAAAGATGCCCATTTCGAGGGGAAGGGGTACGGTCATCATTCGGCTCCGCTGCTGTTCCTGCGTGCGGCTGCATATTGGCGCGCTTCCGCCAGAGACCAGAGGATGCCCGCCGCACTGATCGCCGCCCCCAGCAGCACCAGCGCGTCGAACGGCTCAGCATAGAGCAGCACGCCGACGGTGGCGATGAACGGGATGCGCAGGAAGTCGATCGGCACCACCAGGGTCGCGTCGCCATAGCGCATGGCATTGGTGAAGCAGACATGCGCCGACAACCCGGTGACCAGCAGCAGCACCAGCGGCAGCCACTGCCCGGCCGGGATGCGCGCGATGAAGAACGGGTCGCCGCCCAGCAGCAGGTCGGTGGCG
>JBBQOT010000551.1:0-3024 GCA_038331165.1 Acetobacterales bacterium | reverse complement strand
ATCCTGGTGTGGGCGTTCGGTGTGGGGCCGCTGGCGGGGATTCTTGCGATTGCGCTGCATACCGTGGGGGCATTGGGAAAACTGTTCGCCGAGGTGGTGGAGAATGCCGACATGCGGCCGTGGGAGGGGGTGCGGGCGGCGGGCGGCAATTGGGTGCAGGCGGTGCGGTTCGCCATCGTGCCGCAGGTGGCGCCGAATTTCCTGAGCTATGTGCTGTTGCGGTTCGAGATCAATGTGCGCGGGGCGACGGTGATCGGCTTTGTCGGGGCGGGGGGGATCGGGCAGGAGTTGTATACGGTGATTTCGCGAAATTACTACGAGGAGGTCGGCGCGATCATCCTGTTGATCGTGCTGGTGGTGGCGGCGATCGACCTGGCGTCGGAGCGGTTGCGCAACGCCGTGGTGGGGCGGGGATGAGCGATGTTGCGGCCTGGAAGGCGCGGATGCCGCGGGCCTTTGGGCCGACGCCGGCGGTGCTGCGGTGGCGCTGGCTGGGGGCGGCGGCGTTCGTGGCGTGGCTGGCGGTGCTGCTGTGGTGGTTTGATTTCTCGCCGGTGCGGCTGTGGAACGGGCTTTCCGGATTGCTGGTGATCCTGCGCCAGATGGTGCCGCCGAGCCCCGGGGAGCATTGGGACATGATCCTGTGGGGGCTGGGCGAGAGTGTCGCGATGGCCTTCCTGGGGTCGACGATCGCGGTGCTGGTGGCGTTTCCGCTGGGGTTCCTCGGGGCGAACAATGTGGTGGTGAATGCGCTGGCGCATTTCTCGATCCGGCGGTGGTTCGACCTGTTCCGCGGCATGGACCAGCTGATCTGGGCTTTGGCGTTCGTTCGCGCGGTTGGGTTGGGGCCGTTGGCCGGGGTGCTGGCCATTGCTGCCGCCGAGATTGCGGTACTGGCAAAACTGTTCGCCGAGGCGATCGAGAATGCCGACAGCCGGCAGACCGACGCGATTACGGCGGTGGGCGGGCGGCGGATCCTGGCGATCCGCTTCGGGCTGCTGCCGCAGGTGTTTCCGGTGATGCTGGCGCAGTATTTGTACCAGATCGAGAGCAACACGCGCAGCGCCAGTATCCTGGGCGTGGTGGGTGCAGGTGGCATCGGGTTGCAGATCGCCGAGCGGATCAAGGTGCGGTATTGGGACGAGGTGCTGTTCATCATCCTGCTGATCCTGGTGATGGTAGCGGTGATCGACACGATGTCTGCCATGGTGCGGCGGCGCATCATCGGGGCATGATCGCGGGCAAGGGTTGGGGAGAGATGGACATGGCGACGATGGTCAACACGGTGACGGGGCCGATTCCCGTCGCGGCGCTGGGGCGCACGTTGATGCATGAGCATCTGTTCATTGCGTTCGGCGGCGTGGAGTTCGACCCGCTGGCGGCCTTCGATCGACCGGCGTTCGTGGCCGAGGCGGTGAAGCGGTTGCGTGAGTTGCGCGAGGTGCATGGGGTTCGGAGTTTTGTTGATCCGTGCCCGATCGAGCTGGGGCGGGACCCGGCGATGATGAAGGAGATCAGCGAGAAATCCGGCGTGCATGTGGTGTGCACCACAGGGTTCTATTTCGAGGCGATGGGGCTGCCGCCGTATTGGCGGGCGCGGACGGTGGACGAGATCGCGGAGCTGTACATTCGGGAAATCACGCACGGGATTGGCGACACCGGGGTGAAGGCCGGGGCTATCAAGGTGGCGACCGGGGCGCCGGTGATCACCGAGTTCGAGAAGCATTTTTTGGCGGCGGCGTGCATCGCACAGAAGGCGACCGGGGTGCCTGTTATCACCCATACGCAGGACGGGGTGGGCGGGCCGGAACAGCAGAAGCTGTTCGCCGATGGCGGCGTGGGGGCGCATCGCTGCCTGATCGGGCATTGCTGCGGCAATGCCGACCCGGCGTATCATCGGCGTGTAGTGGACGGGGGCAGCTATATCGGCTTTGACCGGATCGGGATTCTGCGGCTGCAACCCGACGAAGTGCGGGCGGACAACCTGGCCAAGCTGGTGAAGGATGGCTTCGTCAAGCAGGTGATGATGAGCCAGGACCGGCATTGCGGCTGGCAGGGCAAGATGCAGCGGCAATTGACGACGGCGGAGCAGGCGAATATCGACCGGCTGACTGCCGAGGGGAAATGGCCGCCGCCGTACAGCTACATGTTCACCGATTTTCTGCCGATGCTGCACAGCCGCGGGGTGAACCAGGGCGACATCGCGGTGATGCTGGACGAGAATCCGCGCCGGTTTTTTGCCGGGGAAACGATATAGGCGGAATATTCTGTTATCGTAATTATTTGCCTGTATGGCTGCGATCAACGTCCCGGAACTCTTGCGGGGCAAGACGGCACGGCAGGGGATATGGGGTGGCCCGGTCGCGCGCTTGGGTGTGGTGCGGGCTGGGCGGTGACTGGTTCGCGGCAGCGGCAGCCGACCGGGCGCGCCGGCGGCCCGGTGCGCCGTGATCATGGATGTGGGTTTGACGGCGGTTCGGTGCGCGGGCACGGGCTGGCGGGCGCGCGGCCGCCGCTGTTCGCGCGGGCGGCGAGGGCCTGGTTCGGCGCGAGTACGCGGGGTGGTTTGGCCCGGGGCGCGGATGCGAGGGGCGGGTTGGGGGAGTTGGCCGGCCTGCCAGAATGCCAGCATGGTTTCAAGCCGGGCGAGCAGGCTGGCGAGGCAGGAGAGAATGAGGGCGTGCAATGCCGCCACCGGCCCGGCCTGGGCGGCGTGATTGTTGGCTTCGGTGCGGAACCCGGCGAGGACGCCGGCGATCTGCAGGGCCAATGGGGGTGGGGCATTTACTAACACTAAGTGATAATATATAACTTTTTACGCCGCTGCAAGCGCTATTGACGCCCCCCCTGCCCCATGGATGAAGTTTTTTCGCTTATTTTTGTGTCATACCAACCGCCCTGATACCAACCCTGCCAGTGATTGACCGATAGAGAAAGCCAAGGCCAGGGCTTTGCCCTGGACCCACCAAAGGCCGACGGCCTTTGGAAACCCATTTATTTTCATATATTTAAGGTCCAGGGGCT
>JBBQOT010000550.1:0-3031 GCA_038331165.1 Acetobacterales bacterium | reverse complement strand
GCACCAATACCCCGAGTTCATCTGGGTCGACGCCACCTCGCCGGCGAAGTGATCGGCTCCGTCCTTCGCCCGGTGCGGGCGGAGGACGGATCAAGGAAGAAGGAGTCTTCTTTTTGTGAACAAAAAGAAGCAAAAAAACTTTTTCCGTTTGCCGTGTTGTTCAACTGGCGAGGCGCGTGCCACGAGGACTGAAGAGATGAAGTTTTTTTGCTTCTTTTTGTTCACAAAAAGAAGATCCTTTCTTTCTGCACCTGATAGAGCTCTGACATGCTAGGTTTTGTAGTACGTCGCGTATTGCAGATGGTGCCGATGCTGGTCGCCATCGCGCTGCTGATCTTCCTGTTGTTCAGCGTCATCCCCGGCAGCTTCGCCACCGGCCAGCAGGACGAGGGACTTGGCCTGGACATGGCCGTGGTGCAGCGCATGCGCGTGGAACTGGGGTTGGACGACCCGTTGCACGTGCGCTTCGGCAAATACGTGACCCAACTGGCCACACTGGACCTCGGCGTGTCGTTCCGCTCGCGCCAGCCGGTGGCCGACATGATCGCGGCGCGCATGTGGCCGTCGCTGAAGCTGACCATCGCGGCGATGGGGTTTGCCATTCTGATCGGCGTGCCGCTGGGCTTCGTCGCCGCGTTGCGGCCTGGCAGTCTGTTGGACCTGGGGTTGATGATCATCGCCGTCTCGGGCCTGTCGCTGCCGAAATTCTGGCTGGGTATCCTGCTGATGTACCTGTTTGCGCTGACGCTGGGCTGGTTTCCCAGCTTCGGCTATGGCCAGGGCGGTATCTCACACTTGGTCTTGCCGGCGGTCGCGCTGGGGGTGAGCCCGATGGCGTTGCTGGCGCGCACCACGCGGGCCGCGGTGCTGGACATCATGAACGCCGATTACGTGCGCACCGCGCGATCGAAGGGCATGAACGAATACCGCGTGGTGGTGTGGCACGTGCTGCGCAACGCGCTGGTGCTGGTGCTGACCACGATCGGGTTGCAGTTCGGCTCCTTGCTGGGCCAGGGCGTGGTGGTGGAAAAGCTGTTCGCCTGGCCAGGCATCGGCTCGCTGCTGGTCGACAGCGTGTTCCAGCGCGACATCCCCGCCGTGCAGGGCTGCATTCTGGTTATCACCATCTTCTTCCTGGTGATCAACACCTCGGTCGATATCGCCTACAAGATCATCGATCCGCGCATTCGGTATACCTGATGAAAATACGGGCTAATCTGGCGATCGGCGGCGGACTGACGGTGCTGGCCCTGTGCGTGGGCATTTTCGGACCGTGGCTGGCGCATACCGACCCGATCATGGACGCCAACCTGCTGAACGCCGAACTGCCGCCATCGGGCGAGTTCTGGTTCGGCACCGACCAGCAGGGGCGCGACATCTGGAGCCGGGTGATGTACGGCGCGCAGATTTCGCTCACCGTGGGCGTGGTGTCGCAGCTGATCAACACCGTGATCGGCACCACGCTGGGGGTGACGGCGGGGTATTGGGGCGGCTGGTGGGATGATTTCGTCAACGGGCTGACCAACTTGATGCTGGCCATTCCGTCGCTGATCTTCGCCTTGGCGATCATGGCGATCCTTGGGCCCGGGCTGACCAGCCTGCTGATCGCGCTGGGGCTGACCAACTGGAGCTTCACCTGCCGGATCAGCCGGGCACAGGCGCTGGCGGTGAAATCGCAGGGCTACGTGCAGGCCGCGCGCGTGCTGGGCTATGGCGATTTCCGCATCATGTTCACCCAGATCCTGCCGAACACGCTGGGGCCGATCATCGTGATCGCGACCCTGGGCATGGGCGGCACGATCCTTGCCGAGGCGGCGCTGTCGTTCCTCGGCCTCGGCGTGCGGCCGCCCTCGCCGTCGTGGGGCAGCATGCTGTCGGATGCGCGCGAGACCATCACCACGGCCCCCTGGTTGAGCCTGTTTCCCGGCATGGCGATTTTTCTCACCGTGCTGGGGCTGAACCTGCTGGGCGACGGGCTGCGCGACATCCTCGACCCGCAGTCGCGGAGCCGGCGCTGATGAGCGGCGCCACCATGAACCTGCTGGAGGTTGAGAACCTCCATATCGCGCTCTCCACCGATACCGGCGACTTTCCGGCGGTGGAGGGGGTCAGCTTCACCATCGCGCGCGGCGAGACGGTCGGGCTGGTCGGCGAGAGCGGCTGCGGAAAAAGCATCACGGCACTGGCGATCATGGGGCTGCTGCGCCAGCCGCTCGGCCTGGCCGGCGGAAAAATCCGGCTGACCGGAAAGGAAATTCAGAATCTTCCGACCGCCGAACTGCGCGCACTGCGCGGCAAGCGGATCGCCATGATCTTCCAGGAGCCGATGACGGCACTGAATCCGCTCAAGACGGTGGGCCGGCAGATCGCCGAGATGTTCGTGCTGCACGAAGGCGCCGGCTGGGGCGAGGCCGAGCGCCGGGCGGTTGATGCGCTGACCCAGGTGAAGGTGCCGGCACCGGAACGGCGCGCCGCCGCCTATCCGCACGAGCTATCCGGCGGCATGCGCCAACGCGTGATGATCGCCATCGCGCTGGCCTGCGCGCCGGATCTGCTGATCGCCGACGAGCCGACAACGGCACTCGACGTCACCGTACAATCCGAGATCGTCGACCTGATGAAGGAATTGTGCGCGGCGCGCGGCACGGCGATCCTGATGATCAGCCACGACCTCGGCCTGGTCACTGATATCTGCAAGCGGGTCTGCGTGATGTACGCGGGCAGGATCGTGGAACAGCAGGACTCCGAGAAAATTTTTAACCACCCTCAGCATCCCTATACCCAGGGGCTGGTCGCCTCGCTGCCGCGGCTGGGCATGCGGGCGCGGCATGGGCGGCAACCCCTGGTGGAGATCGCCGGCGTGGTGCCGGGCATCACCGCCTATCCCAAGGGGTGCCGGTTCCATCCGCGCTGCGTGCGGCGGACGGAGATTTGCGAAACGGTGGTGCCAGAGCTCGAAATGCTCGGCGACGGCAGCCTGGTGCGGTGCCACCATCATGGATAAGCCGGTGGCGGCCGAAGGCGATCTTCT
>JBBQOT010000549.1:0-3033 GCA_038331165.1 Acetobacterales bacterium | reverse complement strand
CTCCGCCGACCTCGGCATCTCCGGCCAGGCCGGCCACGCCAAGGTGCAGGCCGCCTACCGCGCGGTGATCGACGCCTGCAAGAAGCACGGCAAGTACCCCGGCATGGGCGGCATCTACGACGAGGAGTGGGCGCGCCTCTACATCGGCTGGGGCTGCAAGTTCATCCTCGGCGGCTCCGACGGCCTGTTCATCAGCCAGGCCGCGACGGCGCGGGCGAAGTTCCTCAACAGCCTGGGTTAAGGAGGCGCGGGCGGCGGCGGTCATCGGCGCCGCCGCGCCGCATTACTTCAGCAGCCGGTCGCTATCCAGCGCATCCACCGCCTCGCGCACGATGTCGGCAAAGCGCCGGGTCACCGCCACCACGGTCGCCCGGCTCACCCCCGCCCCCAGCAGGATGTAGTGGTCGATCGCGATCTCGCCGGGCCTGTCGGCCGGGATCGCCGCGCGTATCACGATGTAGCCATCGTTGATGCGGTTCGCGAGGTCCAGCTTCTCCTGATAGGCCGCGCGCGCCGCGAAGCTAAAGGTCGCGAGCAGGCGCACGCGGTCCTTGCCCGGCAGCACATAGACGACCATCGACCCCAGCTTCACTGTCAGGTTGCCGCCGGGCTCGATTGTGGTTGCCAGCTTGGCCGTGTCGAACATCGCCTTCAGCCCGTCGCGCGACAGGTTCGCCTCGGTCACCAGGTCGGGTGCGGCGGCGGCAGGAGCCGCAGCTTGTGGGGCCGAAGCGGGCGGGCGCGCCGGTTGGGCGGGGCGCGGCGCGGCCGGGGTCTGCCCCAGGGCCGGCAGCGGCAAGGCCAGCACGGCGGCCAGGACCAGGTGTCGAATCGTCAACTGTCTCTCCCGCATGGCTATCGGCGCGGCATTTCGACGCCTGCGGCCCGTGCGGTCAACCCGCACGCGGGTGCGCTCGCAGCAGCCCGCCCACGCCCATCGCCGAGATAACGGCACCGCACAGCGCCACCGACCGCGCCACGCCGATCGCGTCGAACACCAGCGGCGCCGCGGCCAGCACCAGCAGCAGGCCGAGGTTGTTCACCACCATGAAGGCGCGCACGGCCGCCGGCAGGTCCCGCCGCGGCAATTCGGTCTGGCGCACCGTGGCGGTCGCCACATCCATCATCGGCGCACCGATGCCCGACAATGCCGCGCCCCCGAGCAACCCCGCCAGCACCCATGCCGGCGGCAGCGCCAACGCCGCCACCCCCATCGCCACGATGCCGGCCCCGAGAATGACATAGCCCATGAAGATCACCCCGGCCGGCCGGCGCGGCAGGCCGAGATTGCCCACCACCAGGGTCGCTGCCAGGTTGGCGCCGCCATAGCTCGCGATCACCAGCCCGAAGGCAGCCAGCCCCGAGCCGCCGGCGATGCGGATGCCGGCGGCCTCGATGATCAGCGGCGTGCCGAGGAACAGCGCGGCATACCAGGCCCCGTTCATCGGCGCGGTCATCAGCAACAGGGTGAACAACAGGGGATGGCGCCGCACCGTGCCGAAGCCACGCGCCACCGCGGCGACCACGCTCTCGCGCGCCGGCGGCGGCGCCTCCTGCGGAAAGCGCCGTGCCAGCAGCGCCACCGCCAGCGCGGCGGCGAGGAAGCCCGCCATCTCCAACCCGACGAACCAGACCAGCGGCAGCACGCCGGCCGCCAGGCTGAGCAGCCCAGGCCCCAGCAGGCGGGCAATACGCTCGGTGGTGTCGAGCAGCGCGTTTGCCGGCGGCAGCATCGCGGCCTCGCGCGCCAGGCCGGGCAGCGCGCCCTGCACCGCCGGGCGGAACACCGCCAGCCCGGCGGCCAGGATGGCAACCGCCAGCACCAGCACCCAGCCCACCGGCTGGCCCGACAGCAGCCATGTGCCGGCCACCAGCCCCAGCGCGG
This sequence comes from Acetobacterales bacterium, assembly GCA_038331165.1. Classification (GTDB taxonomy): domain Bacteria; phylum Pseudomonadota; class Alphaproteobacteria; order Acetobacterales; family Acetobacteraceae; genus CAMDGX01. The sequence goes on along the minus strand of JBBQOT010000549.1, from coordinate 1,148 downwards.
CGGCGCGCAGCAAAAGCGTCGCACCCATCACCGACAGCGGTGCGAAACGGTCGGCCCGATGGCCGAGCAGCAGCGCCACCCCCAGCCCGACCGCACCCTGCAACACCGCCATGTATCCCGCCGCAGAGCCGAAGGCCACGACGGCCACCCAGCTCAGCACCACGTTGAACGATTGGTCGGCCAGCGCCGACAGCCCCAGCGCCACCCACAACCGGCCGATCGCCGGGTCGCGCAACGCCCGCAGCATCGGCGCGGCCATGGCTCAGCCCCGCCGCCGGGACGCAGGCGTCACCCCTTCGACGTCCAGTCCCCCAGCGGAATGCGCGGCTGCTCATACAGGTCCGTCGTCCGCGCGTACCACCCCCCGCCATGCATGCGCCCGATCAGGTCCAGCTTCGGCGTGTCGATGTAGCAGCGCGCGCCGTCGAGCACGCAATCGTCGCGCACATGCATCGCCAGCACGCGGCCCATCACCAGCGCCCGGTCGGTGTTCAGCTCAATCGCCATGAACCGCTCGCACTCGAACGCCACCGGGCTCTCGGCGATGCGCGGCGGCTTGATCCGCGTGCTCGGCAGCGTGGTCAGCCCGGCCTCGGCGACCTCGTCGACCTCGGGCGGAAAATCGATCGCGGTCACGTTCATCGCCGCGGAACTGTCGTGGTTCACCAAGCACACAGTGAACTGCCCGGTCTCGCGAATGTTCTGCCCGGTATCCTTCACGTCGCCCGGCTTGCGCCCGCCGATGCCGATCACCATCACCGGCGGATCGGCCGAAAACACGTTGAAGAACGAATACGGCGCGGCGTTCAGCCGGTCCTCCAGGCTCTGCGTCACCACCCAGGCGATCGGCCGCGGCACGACGGTGGAAACCAGCAGCTTGTAGCGCTCCTGCGCAGACAGCGTCTCGAAGTCGAACAGCATGGTGGTCCCCATTTCAATCCACCCAACACTCGCCGTGGCCGGATCGACTGTCCAGGGGGCCGCTGTCATGCTGTGCGCAATGATGTTCCACCCCGTTCCGTGAGCGCCTGGCTGTTCCTGCTTGCCTGGGCCGCCACCCTGGCCGACCAGCTCGCCGGGCTCCGCGCCGCCGGCAGCATCGCCGCCGTCGCCATCGTGCTGTTCCTCGCCGCCGAGTTCCGCCACCA
>JBBQOT010000548.1:0-3035 GCA_038331165.1 Acetobacterales bacterium | reverse complement strand
GCATCCCCCTCCCGATTTCGCGCCAGAGTGGGGCGCCCGGCGCCTGCGGTCCAGGGCGCTATCGGTCCAGGGTCTGGCGGATCGTGGCCAACAGGTTCTCCGTCTCGCTGCCGCGCAGCCGCACCCAGCTGTCCCAGGACGCCGGCAGCTTCGCCGTGGCCTCTAGCAGCTCGCCGGAATCAGCCGGCGTCACGGTTAGCGCTTCACCCCGCAACCCCGCCAACAGCTGCAACTCCTCGGAATCCTGCGTGCGCGCGATCCAGGTCGCGGTATCGGCCGCCGCGGCCATCAGCACCGGCGCCAGTCCCTCCGGCAGGCGCTCCATCGCCGCGCGCCCGGCCACGATCACCGCGTCGTTGTAATTTGGTCCGGCCAGGTAGACATGCTTCAGCCAAGCCTTCCACATCCGCCCGGCCACGAACGCGGTGCCGAATGTTCCGTCCAGCTTACCGGCGGCCAGCGCCTCGCCAGCCTCCACGGTGGAGGTGATCAGGTGCAACCCGCCAAAGTGGCGCACGAAATCCGCCTGCTCCACCGACTGCACCCGCAGCCGCTGCCGCGCGATGTCGATGAATCCTCTGGCCTTTTGCCGCGACCAGAACAGCTGCATCGCCGAGCGGTAGTGCGCCAGCAGCACCACGCCCCGTCGTTCCAATTCGTCCGCCAGCTTCGGCCGCACGAGCGCAGCCACGCGGTCCCATTCCTCCGGCGTGGTCGCCAGCAACGGCAGTCGCATCAGCGCCGCCGAAGCCGCCGTGGCGGCATGGCTGGCGTCGTCGCCCAGCTCCACCTTGCCGCTCGCCACCGCGTCCAGCACCTGATTGGCGTCGATCGGCAGCAGCCCCGCCGTGCGCACGTTGATCAGCAGCGTGCCGGCGCTGCGGTCGCGCACCAGGTCCGACATCCGCCGCAGTCCGCGCGTCACCGCGCTTGCCGGATTGGTCTGCTGGCTGAACAGGGTCCATGTGGTGCCGGCGTGTGCGCCGCGTCCCAGCAACGGCATGGCGAGCCCCGCCGCCGCCGCCGCCCGCAGCACGCGCCGCCGCGACGCCACGGGGGCGGGCGGGGTTGGGTCGGGCATCGCGGAGTCGGGCATTGCGGTCCTCACAGGTCGGGGTATATCGCAATCCCGCGCCCGGTGGCTAAACTCGCGCCGGCAGCACGACGGTAATTCAAGGAGGATACGCTCCATGCAACAGATCGGACATTATCTCGGCGGGCGCACCGTCCCGGGTACTGGCGCCACTGCTGACGTTTTCAACCCAGCCACCGGCGAGGTGACGGGCCAGGTCGCGATGGGCGGTGCCGCCGAGGTCGATGCGGCCGTGGCCGCTGCCACTGCCGCCTGGCCTGCGTGGGCTGCCACGCCGCCGCTGCGCCGCGCCCGCGTGATGTTCAACTTCAAGCAGTTGCTGGACCAGAACACCAAGCGCCTGGCCGCCATCATTACCGCCGAGCACGGCAAGGTTCTGTCCGACGCCGAGGGCGAGATTCAACGCGGCGTCGAGGTGGTGGAGTTCGCCTGCGGCATCCCGCATCTGTTGAAGGGCGAATACACCGAGGCGGTCGCCACCGGCATCGATGCCTGGTCGCTGCGCCAGCCGCTGGGCGTGGTGGCCGGCATCACGCCGTTCAACTTCCCGTGCATGGTGCCGCTGTGGATGATCCCGGTGGCGCTGGCCACCGGCAACTGCTTCATCCTCAAGCCGTCGGAGAAAGACCCTTCGGCGGCGTTGCTGATTGCGGAGTTGCTGACCGAAGCCGGCTTGCCACCCGGGGTTTTCGCCGTAGTCCAGGGTGGGCGGGCGGCCGTCGAATCGATCCTCGGTCACCCCGACATCCATGCCGTCAGCTTCGTCGGCTCCACTCCGATCGCCGAGCTGGTCTATCGCACCGGCACGTCGAACGGCAAGCGCGTGCAGGCCCTGGGTGGTGCCAAGAACCATCTTGTTGTCATGCCCGATGCCGACCTCGATCAGGCGGTCGACGCGCTGATGGGCTCGGCCTACGGCAGCGCCGGTGAGCGTTGCATGGCCGTTTCTATCGCCGTCGCGGTCGGCGATGTCGGCGACAAGCTGATCGAAAAGCTCGCGCCGCGCGTGCGTGCGCTCAAGGTCGGACCCGGCACGGACAAGGAGGCCGAGATGGGCCCGCTGGTCACCGCCGAGCACCGCAACAAGGTCAAGGGTTACGTTGACCACGGCGTGAAGGAGGGTGCCAAGCTCGTGGTCGACGGCCGTGGCCTTATGCTGCAGGGCTATGAGCAGGGCTTCTTCATCGGCGGCTCGCTGTTCGATAACGTGGCGCCGGACATGACGATCTATCAGGACGAGATATTCGGCCCGGTGCTGGGCGTGGTCCGTGCCAAGGACCTCGGCGGCGCGGTGGACCTCATCAACAAGAACCGCTTCGGCAACGGTGTCGCGTTGTTCACCGCCGATGGCGGCGCTGCCCGCGCTTTCGCCAACGCCATCAAGATCGGCATGGTCGGCATCAACGTGCCGATCCCGGTGCCGGCCGCGTTCCACAGTTTCGGCGGCTGGAAAGCCTCGATGTTCGGCGACCACCACATGCATGGGGCCGAAGGGGTGCGGTTCTACACGCGCTACAAGGCGGTGACCCAACGCTGGCCGGCGTCGATCCGCGGCGGGGCCGAGTTCACGATGCCGCAGATCGGGCGCTGAAGAAGGCAGGCCAGGGCTTTGCCGTTGCGGCTTCGCGCCACGACGGCAAAGCGCTGCCCTTGTCTTTCTGTATCGGTCGGTCCTCCCGGATATTTGTTTTGATAACGTAATAAAATGGGCATGGTTTGGCTGGGTGGGTCAGGCGGGCTTTTTGAACGGGCGGATGGGGCCGGGGCTGTAGTTGCGTAGGCGGTAGCGCTCGGCGCGGGTGAAGGCGGGCGGACGGGGCGCGCGCGGCGGGGGGCAGGGGGGGGGCCGGGGGCGGGGGGGGGGGGGGGGGGGGGGGTTTGCGCGCGCGGGGGGGACGGGGGGGGGGGGGCGGGAGTTCGAGGCCGAGGGCGGTGCAGAGGG
>JBBQOT010000547.1:0-3037 GCA_038331165.1 Acetobacterales bacterium | reverse complement strand
GAAGCCCTCCTCGCCGATCCCGAGTTCCCGCCCTTCCTCGCCGCCGCCCCACAAGTCGGCCGCCTCCTGCGCCCGCTCTGCCGCATGCTCGGCACCCCCCTTCCTGGCAGGTCGCCGAATTTTGCCGGCCTGACTGGCAGCGCGGCCTTGCGTCTTAATAGTTACGATATCGTAACGAAAAGGCCCGGCCATAGTCAGCCCCGCCCCCCGACCGGACTTGCTGCAATAGCGGGAGGGCGCGCCATGCGCATCGGCTTCATCGACCTCGGCACCACGGGCTAGCCAACCCGGCCCCACCGTCTAAACTCCGCCGCAATTCGGGAGAGACACCATGCAACGCATCGTATTCGTGCCCATGGGCGAAGTGGACGGCCGCATCGCCCGCGAACTGGCCCCACCCGGCTTCGAACTCATCGAGGCCCCCGGCATCTCCCCGGAACTCGACGCCGCCTTGCCCGGTTGTGACTACCTCATCGGCCTCGGCGACCCCCGCATGAACGCCGCCTTCTACGCCCGCGCCCCCCAGCTCAAGCTGGTCCAGCTCCTCTCGGCCGGCTACGACCGCTGCGACATCCAAGCCGCCCGCGGTGCCCGCGTGCCGATCGCCAACAACGGCGGCGCCAACGCGGTCGCCGTCGCCGAGCACGCCATCATGCTCATGCTCGCCACCGCCCGCCGCCTGGTCTGGCAGCACACCTCGGTCGCCTCCGGCATCTGGCGCGGCAACGACTGGCAGAACAAGCACGTGTTCGAACTCTCGGAAAAAACCCTGGGCATCATCGGCCTCGGCACCATCGGCAAGAAGGTCGCTCGCATCGCCCGCGCCTTCGGCATGAACGTGCAGTATTTCGATACCAACCGCCTCACCGAGGATCAGGAAGACGCGCTCGGCGTCCGCTTTCGCCTGCTCGACGAGGTGCTGAAAACCTCCGACCTCGTCTCCCTCCACGTGCCCCTCCTCGCCGGCACCCGCCACATGATCTCGACGCGTGAGTTGGCCCTGATGAAGCCCACCGCCTTTCTCATCAACACCTGCCGCGGCCCCGTCGTCGACGAAGCAGCCCTCACCACCGCGCTGACCAGCAACACCATCGCCGGCGCCGGCCTCGACGTCTTCGACCAGGAGCCGCCGCCCGCCGACAACCCGCTGTTCAAGCTCGACAACGTCATCCTCACCCCTCACCTCGCCGGCCCCACCTATGAGAACCGCGCCAAGCGCTTTCGCAATGCCTTCGACAATGTCCAACGCGTCGCCCGCGGCCAGGCGCCGTTCTGGGTCATCCCCGAACTGAAAGAGTTGATTGCGTGAGCCAGGAAACCTGGCACGGTCTGATCCACGCGACCCTCAAGGCGCACGAGGTCAAGCTCGTGCCCTACGTGCCCGACAACGTGCTGCGCCCGCTGCTCGAAAGCCTCCACGCCGACCCGTTCTTCACCGCCTTCGCCTGCACCCGCGAGGAGGAGGCGGTCGGCATCGCCGCCGGCGCCTGGATGGGCGGCATGCGCGCCATCGTGCTGATGCAGACTTCGGGCTTCGCCACCCTGGCCAACGTGCTCGCGTCGCTGCCCGTCCCCTTCCAGATCCCCGTGCTCCTGCTGGTCAGCGAGCGCGGCACATTGGGAGAATTCAACATCGGCCAGGCCCTGGTCGCCCGCACCATGCGCCCGGTGCTCAACGCCATCGCCATGGAACACCACACCCTCAGCCGGCTCGACGAAGTCGAGTTCATCACCGACCGCACCATCCGCCAAGCCGTCGCCACCCAGCAGCCCGCCTGCCTGATCCTGTCGCCGCTGCTCACCGGCGGCAAGGTGTTCAAATGAACAACGAACCCGCCACCCGCGTCACCGCCAAACCCCTCGCCCGCTTCGACATCACCCAGCGTCTCGTCGCCAAACTCCACCACGACGAAGCCGTCATCGGCGGCATCGGCCACACCAATTTCGACCTCTGGGCCGCCGGCCGCCGCCCGCAGAATTTCTACATGCTCGGCAGCATGGGCCTGGCCATCCCGATCGCCTTGGGCGTCGCCATCGCCCAACCGCACCGCCGCGTCATCGCCCTCGAAGGCGACGGCTCGCTCTTGATGATGCTCGGCTGCCTCACCACCGTCGGCACCCGCCAACCGGAAAACCTCATCATCGTGTTGATGGACAACGGCGCCTACGAGATCACCGGCGGTCAGGAAACCGCTGCCGCCCACGGCACCGACCTCGCCGCCATCGCCCGCGGCGCCGGCATCGCCAACAGCCACTGGGCCGCCGACGAAACCCACTTCGATTCCCTGGCTGACCACGCGCTGGCCACCCCCGGCCCGCACCTGATCGCCGTCCGCCTGACACTGGCAAAACCCGCCGGCCAAACCGAGCGCGACCCCGCCCAAATCCGCGACCGCTTCATGCGCGGCCTCGGCACAAGGACCTGATCGACATGCCCCACATCGCCATCAACGGCACCACGCTGCACTACGCGCTCGACGGCAAGCCGGGCGCCCCGGTGGTCGCCCTATCCAACTCGCTGTCCACCGACATGCGCATGTGGAACCCGCAACACGCCGCCCTTGCCGCAAAATACCGTGTGCTGCGCTACGACGTGCGCGGCCACGGCAAATCCGCCCCCGCTCCCGCCCCCTATACCGTCGACCTCCTCGCCGACGACCTCGCCGCCTTGATCGACACGCTGGCCCTCGGCCCCGCCCACATCGTCGGCCTCTCCCTCGGCGGCATGACCGCACAGGTCCTGGCGATCCGCCGCCCCGACCTGGTCGCCAGCCTCGCCCTTGTCGCCACCACCTGCCAGCCCCCATTCGGCACCCCCGACGCCTGGGTGAAACGCGGCCAGGAAGTCCGCGACACCGGCGATTTCTCCCTCGTCGAAACCCCAATGATCGACCGTTGGCTCACCCGCCGCTTCCGCCGCGCCCGCCCCGACGGCGTCGCTCTGGTGCGCGAAATGATCCAGAACACCTCAATCGAAGGCTATGTCGGCGCCTGCCACGCCATCGGCAGCCTCAACGCCTGCGGCAAGCTCGCAGGC
>JBBQOT010000546.1:0-3044 GCA_038331165.1 Acetobacterales bacterium | reverse complement strand
CGGCGCCGGAGCCTAGGAAGCGCTTGGCCATCGCGAGGCCGAGGCCCTTGGAGCCGCCGGTGATGACGGCGGTGCGGCCGGCCATGGAGATTTGCATGGAGGTTTCCTCGTTATGAAGGCGTGGGGCCGCAGTAACGGCCGGTCCGGGGGTGGCTTATGCGTTCGGCAGGCGTGCATTGGTCAGTAAGATCATCGCAGTTTGGCCCGCGCGCCGCCGCGCGCCAAGGATGTATCGATGCGCGACCTCGTGAGCCGCCACGCCAGGGTTGAGGGGCGCGCCGGAAGCGGTCGATGCCGGCGATACGGGTGGCGGAGATTGCCCAGCCGTTGTGGGGCATGAAGGCGGGGCGGTTGCGTTTTTCGCGGGCGCGGGCGGAGATGCACCGGCCGAACTGAGGGACAGACGATGGCGCATGTGACGACGGATGATGGAGTGAAGCTGTTCTACGAGGAGACCGGGCGGGGGGCGCCGGTGGTGTTCGTGCATGAGTTCGCCGGGGATTATCGCAGTTGGGAGCCGCAGATGCGGCATTTCGGGCAGCGCTATCGGGCGATTGCGTTCAACGCGCGGGGCTATCCGCCGTCGGAGGTGCCGGATAGCCCGGAGATGTATTCGCAGGCGCGGGCGGCGGATGACATCGCGGCGGTGATCGATGCGTTGAACATCAGCCAGGCGCATATCGTGGGGCTGTCGATGGGGGGGTTTTCGGCGCTGCATTTCGGCTTTCGCCACCCTGGGCGGGCGCGGTCGCTGGCGGTGTGCGGGTGCGGGTATGGGGCGGAGCCGGGGGAGCTGGAGAAGTTCCGTGCCGAGGGGGCGGCGACGGTGGCGTTCATCCGGGAGAACGGGATGGCGGCGTTTGCCCAGCGCTATGCGTATGGGCCGACGCGGGTGCAGTTCGAGAACAAGGATCCGCGCGGATTTGCCGCGTTCGTGCGGGAGTTGGCCGAGCATGATGCGGTGGGGGCGGTGAATACGCAGCTGGGGGTGCAGCGGGAGCGGCCGTCGTTGTGGGATTTGACCGAGGAGATGAAGGCGTTGGCGGCGCCGACGTTGATTTTGACCGGGGATGAGGATTGGCCGTGCTTGTTGCCGGGGGTGTTGATGAAGCATCACATTGCCGGAGCGGGGTTGGCGGTGATGGCGAATTGTGGGCACGGGATCAATCTGGAGGACCCGGATGGGTTCAACCGGATCGTGGGGGATTTCCTGGCGCAGGTTGACGCCGGACGGTGGCCGCGGCGGGACAAGCGGGCGTTGGGGGGGTCGATCACCGGGATGCGATAAGTCGAGTGTTGGTAGATTCCGACGCTGGCGGCGGGGCGGCGATCGGCGCCGTATGGGGACATGCCCGCCGTGTGGATTTTCCGCGCCGGCGTGGTTTGCCGTCCGGAAGGACCCAACATGAAACGCAACACGCTTCTTCTCGCGACCTGCCTGATCACTGCTGCCCTTGCTGGACCGGTTCTGGCCCAGGGCGCCGCTGGTGGTGCCGCCGGCAATCCGCCGACCGGCGTGGCGACGCCGGGCACTGCGGCCCCGCAAGCCACCACCGCGCCGACCAATACCGGCACGACTGCCGTGGCGCCGACTGGCTCCGCGAGCACTGGCCCGGCGATGGCAGGCACCGCGACGATGGCGCCGCGGATGGCGGTGACGCCGATGGACCCGATGAAACTCGACATGAAGATGATGGGCACCGGCGTGCACAGCAGCCGGGTGGTCGGCATGCCGGTGATGAACAAATCCAATGAGAAGGTCGGGGTGATTGATGACCTGGTGATGATCCCGGGCGACCCGACGCCGTATGCCGTGATCTCGGTCGGGACTTACGTCGGCGGGGGCACGCGTCACATGGTCGTGCCCTATTCGATGCTGACGTCGGCGGACAAGCACATGACGATGCCGAATGCGACCAAGGAAACGGTCCGGGCGATGCCGGCGTATCAGTTCACCGGCCGCGGCTAGGCTTTCGCAGTTCGAGACGGGGGGAGCCAACCGGGAGGTTGGCTCCCTTTTTCGTTGCCAGTGAATTATTCCGATTTGGCAACAATATGGCCGCACCAAGGCGGACTCGGTCAGGCGGATTTTTTGCGCCAGTAGCGCGCAGCGGCGAGGATGTTGGCGGGGATCGGCCGATCGGGGGTGCCGGTGGGTTCGGGAGGCATCGGTTTGGGTGGTGCTACTCGCCGAGCGGGCGCGGGGCGCGGCGGAAGGGCGAGCGGGGGTTCGGGGGTGATGCCGAGCATGCGGCAGAGCGGGCGCAGGATGCGGCCGGCTTGGGGGGCTTCGCGGATGAAAATGGTGAATTCGGGGGTGGCGATGAGGTGGTTGAGTTGGGAGGCGTACCCGGCGGCGGTGTAGCCGACACGGGCGACGATCCAGGTTTTGCCGGCGGGGAGACGGGGGGTGGCGGGCGGCGTGCGCTCACGGCCCGGGCGGGCGCGGCGCGGTGCGGGGAGGGTGCCAGCCTGCCAGAGGGTGAAGAGGCGCTGGAGGCGACGGATGGAGCCTGAGAGGTAGGAGCAGGTTCGGTTGAGGAGGGGGGCCTGGGTTGGATTGCGGACGACGTGAGTCGCAATCGCTACCCGAAGGCCGACGATGATCGCGGTGAAGAGGGTGGCCAGGTGGGTCATTTGCGTTAATATGTTAGTTATTTTCCGGCGCGTCAAGGGTTTTAATTCAGTCCTCCGTTGGAGACCCTCAGCGCGATCGAACTTCGGAAATCCAGCTCCGATGGCGCCCATTCTAGCCTAGCCGCGGCCTCGATCGCGGGACCCCCGATGCCGGCGGACCAGCACGCAGGCGCGCAGCAGCAGCGCCTTAGGGCCTGCGGTGATATAAGTAAGGCCAGGGCTCTGCCCTGGACCCGCCAGAGGCAGCGCCTCTGGACTCCATTTGTTTAAGTGTTGTTTGGAGAAGGGGGCCATCACGGTTTTTGAAACATCCCGCTGGCCCCCTACCCCAAACAACACTCAAGTAAGGGGTTCCACGGGCGACGGCCGTCGCGCGAAGGCGCGCTCCGGACTTGTTGGGGTCGAGG
>JBBQOT010000545.1:0-3046 GCA_038331165.1 Acetobacterales bacterium | reverse complement strand
GTGATGCACCAGTATCGCGACACCCTCCGCGCCCTGGCGCAATGACCGCTCTCGTCTGGCTCGAACGGACAGCGATCGAACTCCTCCACGCCGAAAGCCTCGCCGAGCACGGCGGCCTGCCCGGCCTGCGCGACGAGGGCCTGTTCGAAAGCGCCCTCGCCCGGCCGCAAAACGTCCATGCCTATGAGGACGTGAGCGATGTCCTCGAACTCGCCGCCTGGTACGGCGTCGCACTGGCCAAGAACCACCCGTTCAACGACGGCAACAAACGCATCGCCTTCATCGCCGCCCTGGTCTTCGCCGGCGTGAACGGGTTCCGCATCGTCGCCGACCAGGCCGACGCCGCCATGAACATGCTGGCCGTCGCCGAAGGCACAGCCGCCCAACCCCAGTTCGCGGCCTGGCTGCGGCGCCACGCTGTCGCGACAAAATAGGCCCCCCGCCCTCAATCAGAGAAAAATTTCCTTGCCCTCCGGTGTCAGTTATGCATAATGACGACCAATGCACCCCACCGCCACCCTCTTCACCGAGCTGCGCACCGCCCTGGCCCCCCAGGCGGGTGACAACGCGCGCCCGCATTTCCGTGCGCGCAACGCCCTGCTCGCCCTGTTGTTCCAGCAGCTCGACCGCCTTTTCGCCAGCCTCGAACGCCTTTTCGCCGCCTGGCAGGCCGGCACCCTGCCGCCGCCCCCTCCGCCACTCCCCCGCACCAGCATGCCCCGCGCTGCCCTCCCGCGCTCCGCCCGCCGCCGCATTTGGCGCCTCCCCCAGCCGGCCGCCCCGCGCTACACCATCGCCGCGTCCGACACCCGCGCCATAATTCCCGCGCCGCCGTGCCAACCCCCGCGCGCACCCGCGCCGCGCGCCACACCCCAGCACCCAATCCCCTGGCGCGCCCCACCGCCACGCGCGCCACTCCCGCACCACGGCCCAGACCCGCCCCACCGTCGGCCGCCATTGCTCTTTTCACCGCCCCACCCGGGCGCGCCGCCGCATGCCTATAATATTACGATATCGTAACAATAACCGCCCACCTCGACACCACGCCCCCGCATAGCCCCCCTTCCACCAACCCGCAGACCCCCCGCACCCGCCCACCCACGTCAGCCGCAGCTGAAGCCCACCCCTACCCGTGCTTCACGATCAGCGCATCCACCGCCAGGATGCGGCTGCCGGCGCAGATCAGCGGATTCACGTCGATCTCGGCCACCGTGTCGCGGTGGTCGCTGATGAACTGGGCCACCCGGCACACCACCTCGGCCAGCGCCTCGCGGTCCACCGCCGGCATGCCGCGGAACCCGTCGAGCATCGCCTGGCCCTTCAACTTGCCGAGCATCGCCAGCGCCTCGGCCCGGCTGACCGGGGCGAGGCCGACGGCGCTGTCCTTCATCAACTCAACAAAGATGCCGCCCAGCCCAACCACGATCAGCGGGCCGAACAACGGGTCGACGCGGGCGCCGACCATGATCTCCACCCCCTGCGGCACCATCGGCTGCACCAGCACGCCGTTGATGCGCGGCGGCGGCGCAACCTTGGCGGCATTGGCCATCACCGCGTCATAGGCCGCGCGCACCTCCTCGGCGGTCTTGAGGTTCAGCCGGATCACCCCCGCCTCGGTCTTGTGCGGCAAGTCGGGGCTTTCCACCTTCAGCACCGCCGGCAAGCCCATCGCCACCGCCGCCTCGGCAGCCTCCGCGGCCGAGTGAACCAGCCGCTCCTGCACCACCGGAACGCCATAGGCGGCGAAGGCTTCCTTGCTCTCACGCTCGGTCAGCGTCTTTTCCGCCTTGGCGATCATCGCCGCCGCCGCGATCCTGGCGGCCGGCGTGGCCAGTTCGGCCACCTGGCGCGGCGGCGCCGCACGCTTGTCGGCCCGGCGATGCCAGGCGGCGATATGGGCAAAGGTACGCTCCATGCCACGGCTGATCAGCACCCCTGGCGCGGCGGCCAACTCGCGGGAGGTCGGGCCCTCCATCCAGTCACTGATCCAGGCATGGATCACCGGCTTGCCGTGGTCCTGCGCCAGCTTCTCCCACATCGGCACCCGCAGCACGCCGGCCGCATTGGCCACCGGGGCGGGGATCAGCAGGGCGCCGAAGGTGTCATCGGCCATCAGGGCGGCGGCACAGGAGGGCACGCATTCGGGGTCGTTCATCACCTGGGCGGTCACGTCGTACGGGTTCTGCGCCGAGCCGAATTCGGGGATCCGCGCCTCCAGCACCGCCTGGGTCACGGCCTTGGCCTGCGGCATCGCAATGCCCAGGGCTTCGGCGGCGTCAGCGGCCATGATCGCGGCCCCGCCGGAACTGGCGAGCACGGCGACTGCCTTGCTGACGACGTTGCGTGGCGCCTTGGCAAAGAAATGCGCGGCCTCCATCAGCGCAGTGTAGTCGTCAACCAGATACACCCCGGCCCGCTCGAAGGCGGCGCGATAGGCCGCCTGGGAGCCGGCGAGCGAGCCGGTATGCGACATCGCCGCCTGGGCGCCGTATTCACCGGTGGCGATCTTGCACACCACCACCGGCTTGTCCTTCGACCAGGCATAGTCGCAGGCCTCCATCAGCCGCATCGGGTCCGCCGAGCCCTCGAACAGCATGGCAATCGCCGCCGTGTCGGGGTCGTCGGCCAGGAACATCACGTAGTCGGCCATGTCCACGTCGCAGGAATTGCCCGATGTCAGCACGTGGCTCACCGGCACGCCGCGTTGCAGCGCCTGTTCCATGCCGAAGCCCAGCGCGCCGGACTGGCTGATCACGCCGATCGCATGCGGGAACGGGCCAGGCATCTCGGCATAGGGCATGAAGGTGATGCGCGATTTCAACCGATAGTTGACCGTGCCGATGCAGTTCGGCCCGACCAGCGGCACCCGCGCGTCGGATGCCATCTTGGCCAACCTCGTTTGCTGGTCGATCCGCTCCTGGGTACCGACCTCGGAATAGCCGCTGGCGAACACGATGATGCCGCCGGTCTTGGCGTCGATGCAGTCCTGCGTCACGCCCTCCACCGCTTCACGCGCGGTCACCACCACACAGACATCGGGGCTTTC
>JBBQOT010000544.1:0-3047 GCA_038331165.1 Acetobacterales bacterium | reverse complement strand
GCGGACATAGACCTGGCTGGCGGGGTCGTCGCCCACCAGCACCACCACCAGCCCCGGCTGGAACGCCAGGGCGGCGACGCGGGCGGCGGTGTCGGCGCGCAGGGCGGCGGCGACGGCGCGGCCGTCGATAATGCGGCCGTCGATGATGTGGGCGGTCACAGCGCCGCCAGCCTGGTGGCGAGCAGCGTGGCGTCGCCGACGACGAGCAGGGTCTTGTCGCGGCTGGTGGCACCCTGGGTCACCGAGACATCGGCCGGCTTGACCGCCAGCGCGCGGGCCAGCGTGGCACAGGCGGCGCGGTTGGCGCGCCCGTCCTCGGCTGCCTCGGCCACGCCAATGCGCAGCCGCTCGCCGTCCACGTCGGGCACGCGGCCGCCCAGTCCGGGCCGGCGCGATTTCGGCTGCACCTTCACCGCCACCCGAACCCCACCCGCGACCACCCGCCAGAACGCCATCGCGGCACTACAGGAACAGCCCGGAGATGTTGCCCAGGAAGATGGCGGCATAGATGCGGGACAGGATCGCTTGGGCGACATACAGCAGGATGATCAGGACAACGGGGCTGAGGTCGATGCTGCCGAAGGTGGGCAGCACGCGGCGGATCGGGCGCAGCGCGGGTTCGGTGATGCGGTAGAGGAAGTCGCCGATGGTCCAGACCAGGCGGTTGCGCGTGTCGAGCACGTTGAAGGAGACCAGCATGCTCATCACGGCCGCCAGGATGACCGCCCACCGGTACAGGTTCAGTAACTGATCGGCGATCTGGAACAGGATAGTGATCACGGGACCTCCGCAGCGGCGAGTTCAGGTATCACGAGCAGACTGCCAAAGCGGCGTGGCCGCCGTCGCGCCATTGGCTGCCCGCGCGCTCATCTGCCATGGCCCGACCGCGCGGTAAACCCTGGCCGGCCGGCGGCGCGGGTTGACTTGCCCCCGCGCCATCAGCATTGTCCGGCCCCGTTCGAACCCGGGTCCGGGACGAACGGGGCGGGGATGGGGCTGTAGCTCAGTTGGGAGAGCGCGTCGTTCGCAATGACGAGGTCAGCGGTTCGATCCCGCTCAGCTCCACCATCGCCCGCCAGCACCCCGCCGCCTTGCGCGCCGATCAGCGCAGCCGTTCGGGGTAATAGGTCTTCATCGCCGCAGTGCCGACCCTGAGCGTGATCTTGACCGCGTTCGAGATGGCGGCAATCGGTTGGGCCGGCCGGGTCGTTTTGTGGTTCGGCGGATCGTCGTTGGCGCCCTTGTCGTCCTTGATCTCGTCGATATCGGCCGACCAGCCGCGCGCCTGGATCACACAGGTGCCCAGGGTCGGCATATGGGTGAAATGCACGTACGACGAGCCCTGGGCGATGCCCGCATTGGCCAGGTCGTAGCCCCAGATCGGCCCGGTGTAGCCCACTTTCTCGGCGAACGCGGCCAGCTCGGCCAGCCACTGCGCCTTCTTTACCCCGGTGTAGCCGCGCTTGGTCTCGGGATAGCAGACGCCATACAGCATCCGCCCGCCGCGACCGCCACGCACATGGGTGGTGACGAACTGGCCCCAGGCGCCGGACAGCGCCGGCCAGTCGCCGGGACGCTCGTTGCCCAAATTGTGGAAGCCGAACAGCCCCTGCGCTGTGACAAGGAGGATGGCGTGGCAGCCGGAGATGCTGGGAAATCCCAGCTCAGCGGGGTCGTAGACCAACTCGCGTTCGCCGACATAGCGCATCGTCCGGTCCCCCATTGGCGGCAGTGCCGCGGTGGCCAGTGTCGCGCCGGCATTGCGGCACGGTCAACCGGCGAGCCGGCGAGCTCGCCTCAATTCGGCGCGATTCTCCCGGCGATATCCAGCACGCCGTTGATGACGATCTGCACCCCGATGCACAGCAACAGGAAGGCCGACAGCCGCGCGAAGGTGCGCCGGGCCGAGGCGCCCAAGAACCCGGCAATGCGGTCGGCCGAGCGATACGACAGCCAGATCACCGCCGCGATCGCCACCGCGGCGGCCGAGGCGCCGAGAAAGAACCACAGCACGTCGGCCACCGCGCGCGGCCGTTCCGCACCCAGCGCCACCGCCACCGCAATGGTGCCCGGCCCGGTGGTGAACGGCAGGGTGAGGGGGAAGAACGCCATGTCTTCCACCGGGCCTTCACCGCTTTCGGCCTGTTCGGTTTTGCGTGCCTCCTGCCGCTCCGGTGCGTTCAGCAGGTCGAAGGCGCGCACCGCCACCACCGCGCCGCCGGCAATGCGCAGGGCAGCCAGCGAAATGCCGAAGAATTCCAGCACATAGGCGCCGCCCCACAGCGCGCCCAGCATCACCGCCAGCGAATACAGCGCCACCCGATTGGATAGCGCCAGCCGCTCGGCGCGGCCGAGATGGGCGGTGACCTCGTTGAAGATGAACGCCGCCCCCGGCGGATTGACGATGGCAAACAGTGCCGGGAAGGCGAGCAGGAAGGTGGCGATGGCGACGGTCATGGGGTGGGCCGAGCTCCGGCAGGAGAAGGGCACGATACAAGCCCATCCGCCCCCGGTTGATCCAGCGCCCGCACGCGGCCACCATGTGCGTGATCGTTCCGGAGGACCGCCCCCATGAAGACCCGCGCTGCTGTCGCCCGCAAGGCCGGTGCCCTGCTGAGCCTGGAAACCGTTGACCTCGACGGCCCGCGCGAGGGCGAGGTTCTGGTGGAGATCAAGGCCACCGGCATCTGCCACACCGATGAATTCACCCTGTCGGGCGCCGACCCCGAGGGCATCTTTCCGGCGATCCTGGGCCATGAGGGCGCAGGCATCGTGGTGGATGTTGGCCGCGGCGTGAGCAGCCTCAAGAAAGGCGATCACGTTATTCCGCTGTACACGCCGGAATGCCGGCACTGCGAATACTGCCTCAGCCGCAAGACCAACCTTTGCATCACCCTGCGGGCAACGCAGGGCCGCGGCGTGATGCCCGATGGGACCAGCCGCTTTTCGTGCGACGGGCAGCCGATCGCGCACTACATGGGCACCTCGACCTTCGCCAACCACACCGTGGTGCCGGAGATCGCGCTGGCGAAAATCCGCGAGGACGC
>JBBQOT010000543.1:0-3050 GCA_038331165.1 Acetobacterales bacterium | reverse complement strand
TGGCGGATGGCACGATCATCTACGACGCACCGGTGGTCTGCGAATTCCTCGACCGGATGGCGGGCGGCGCGCTGTTCCCGGCCGCGTGGGAGGCACGCCTGGTGGCGCTGCGTTGGCAGGCGCTGGGCAGCGGGATGCTCGATATCTCGCTGCTGCGGCTGGGCGAGCGCCAAAAGCCGGAGGCGATGCGCTCGGCACCGCATGAGGCGTTGTGGCTGGGCAAGATCACCTGCTGCCTCGATGCGCTGGAAGGCGAGGCGGCAGCGCTGGCGGCCGCGCCGTTCACTATCGGTCATATCGCCGTGGGCGTGGCGCTGGGCTATCTCGATTTCCGTTTCGGCCCAGAGGCGTGGCGCGAGGGACGGCCGAAGCTCGCCGCCTGGCATGCCACCTTCAACGCCCGGCCGTCGGTGGCCGCCAACATGCCCGAGGAGGGCTGAGCGCCATGCTGCAATCCCGCATGATCGGCGATGCCCGCGTGACCCGAGTGCTGGAATACTCCGGCCCGACGCACGCGCCCGATTTCCTGTTTCCCGAGGTGCCGAAGGCCGAGCGCGACGCTGGGATCGCCGCGCAATTGCACTGGCTCGCGCCGCACCATTACGTTCCCGCGATGGACCGCTTCGTCGTCACCATCCAGGCGTGGGTGGTGCATGCCGGTGGCCACGTGATCCTGATCGATACCGGGGTGGGCAACTTCAAGACCCGGGCGGCACCAAGGATGAACAACCTCAACACCCTGTTCCTGGCCTGGCTGGAGGCCGCGGGGGCGGCAGCGGACAAGGTGACGCATGTGGTGCACACCCATCTGCACACCGACCATGTCGGGAACAACACGGTTTTGCAGGACGGGCGCTGGGTGCCCACCTTCCCGAATGCGCGCTATCTGTTTCCCAAGCCGGAATTCGACTACTGGAAAGCCGAGTACGACCGTGGCGACACCATGGTGCAGGCCGGGTCCTTCGCCGATTCGGTGCTGCCGATCCTGGCCGCCGGGCTCGGCGAGTTCTACGACGGCAGCACGGAACTCGCGGGATGCCTGGTGCCGGAGCCGGTGTTCGGCCATGCGCCCGGCATGTTCTCGATGCGGCTGCGCTCGCGCGGTGAGGAAGGCATGTTCACCACCGATACCATGCACTCGCCGATCCAGGTCGCCTATCCGCACTGGAACGACCGCTACGTGCTGGACGCCGGCATGGCGCGCGAGGCGCGGGCGCGCACGCTGAAGAATGCCGCCGAGCGCGGGGCGCTGATCATGCCGTTCCATTTCGGCACGCCGTATTGCGGCTATGTCAGGCGCCAGGGAGACGGCTATGCGTTCGACCCGGCAGGTTGGTAACCCGACGCGGCGCGGGCTGGTCGCGGCAGTGGCGCTGCCCTCCACTGCCGGCGAAGTCGAGGGCGATGCCGCCTTCGCCGCCCGCGCCATGGCCCTGCGCGATGCCGCCTCGGCCGGTGGTGACCAGCCCTATGGTGCCGTGGTGGTGCGCGGCGGGCGCATCATCAGCGCGGCCGAGAGCCGGGTGGTGCGCGACATCGACCCCACCGCCCATGCCGAGTTGCTGGCGATCCGCGACGCGGCCCGCCGCATCGGCAGCCGCGACCTGTCGGGCAGCATCCTGTACGGCTCGTCGCCCGCCTGCCCGATGTGCCGCGCCGCCGCGTTCTGGGCCGGGATCAGCCTGTTGCGCCATGGACCACAGGCGGAAGACGGCGGCACCCCGAGGCTGGCGCCATGAAGCTGCTGCTGATCGCGCTGGCGGTCCTCGGCATCGCCGCCGGCGATCCCGGCGCGGCCTTGCTGGAGGCGGCGCGGCGTGGCGACGGGGCAACCCTGCGCCAGTTGATTTCCGCGGGTGCGGCGCTGGAGGTCCGCGATGCAGCCGGGCGCACGGCGCTGCTGATCGCCACGCACCGCGACGACGTGGACGCCGCCCGAGTGCTGATCGCCGCTGGCGCGGACGTGAATGCGCGCGACGGCATCGCCGACAGCCCCTATCTCTACGCCGCCGCCGAGGGCCGGCTGGACATCCTGCGGATGACGCTGGCCGCCGGCGCCGATTTGCGCAGCACCAACCGCTATGGCGGCACCGGGCTGATCCCGGCGGCCCATCACGGCCATGTCGACACCGTTCGGCTGCTGTTGACCACCGCAATCGACATCAACCACGTTAACCGGCTGGGCTGGACCGCACTGCTGGAGGCGATCGTGCTCGGCGATGGCGGTCCTGCCTACACCGAGATCGTACGCCTGCTGGTTGCCGCCGGCGCCGATGTCAACATAGCCGATCGCCAGGGCGCCCGCCCGATGGCGCTGGCGCGCGCGCGCGGCCAGGGCGTGGTCGCGGCGATCCTGGAGGCGGCAGGGGGAAAACCCTAGAGAGGTTCGGGGTTAAGACAGCAAGGAAGTGTCTTCTTTTTCTGAAGAAAAAGAAGCAAAAAGACTTTTATCCGTTTGCGATTTGCACACGTGGCGGGCGCCCGACCAATAGTTCATGACGTTCCTCAGCCAGGCAAAGCCAAGACATTCTTTGCCAACACGTTGCGCTGGATTTCATTGCTTCCGCCATAGATGGTCGATGGTCGGGACTGGATGAACTGCCCTTGGGGGTTCAGCTCCCGGTTGCCGCCGATAGGTTCGAGCAGGCCGGCGTTTTCACCAGCGATGTCGAGCATGGCCTCCGTGATACGCTGGTAGAGTTCGGTCTGGTTGACCTTCAGCATCGACACATCGGGGCCGAGTTGTTCGCCGCGGCGGACTTTCTCGGCGAAGGTTTCGTACAGCGCCGTGTGGTCTTCGAGGTCCATCCGCAGGCGGGTGTAGCGCGCGACGAAGTCGGGATCGTCGTCCAGCCCCATGTGCTCGGCGAGCAGGCGCAGGCGCGACAGCGCGTAGCCGGATTGGCGCGGCGCGCCGATGCCGATGCGTTCGAAGCTGAGCAGGTTCTTGGCCATGGTCCAGCCGCGGTCAACGGCGCCGACGATCTGGCCCTTGGGCACGCGGACATTATCGAAGAACACCTCGCAGAACTCGTCGCCGAGATCGAGGT
>JBBQOT010000542.1:0-3053 GCA_038331165.1 Acetobacterales bacterium | reverse complement strand
CCCGGCCATCAACAGCAGCCCTGCCCCGTCCACCGCCAGCACGCTGCCGAACAGCAGGTGCATCAGGTCGACCCCTCGCGTCACCGAAATGATCGCCACGCCAGCCGCCAACGCCAACAGGTACAGCCCCGCCAACTGACTGTCTTCCCGCCCACCGGTGGCCCGCGCCAGCACGCCCGCCAGCAACACCACCGCCAACCCGGCCAGGAACCCGCCCAGCCCCATCAGCCACAGCGAGGCCGCACCACCCAGCAGCGCCCCCAGCGCCACCCCGGGCAGCACCCCATGCTGCAACACCTCAGCGGTCAGGCTCATGCGCCGCAGCACCAGCACGACCCCCAGCGGCGGCGCGGCGCACGACAGCGCGATGCAGCCGGCCAGCGCGCGCCGCATGAACGCCAGTTCAAACGGCGCCAGGAAGAACTCCTGGATCAAGCGGCCTTCCGCCGGCCCACCGCATGGGCCTCGGCCAGCAATCGCGCGCGCAGCCGGTTCTCGGCCGACAGCACCCCCGAAGTCGGCCCCCACGCCACCGTCTCGCCGGCCAACAGCAATGTCTCGGGGCACAGCGCGCGCACCAGCTCCAGGTCGTGCAGCACCACGATCACCGTGCGCCCCTGGCCATGCCACGCACGGATCAGCGCCACCAAATCGGCCTCGGTGCGCGCATCCACCGAAGCCGTCGGCTCGTCCAGCAACAGCACCGGCGCGTCCTGCACGATCAACCGGGCGAACAGCACACGCTGGAACTGCCCAGCCGACAGCGCGCCCACCAGCCGGCCGGCAAAGCCCGCCATGCCCACCTGCTCCAGCGCCGCCTGCACCCGCGCGCCCAGATCGGCCGGCCCGGCACCGAACGCGCCCATCTCCCCCCACGCACCCAGCGCCACCACCTCGCCGCAGGTCACCGGAAACGACCGGTCCAGCCGGCTCGCCTGCGGCAACAGCGCGATGTCGCGCCCCGCCAACCCACCGCGATCGATCCGCCCGGCATGGCCCGGATGCAGCCCCGCCAGGCTACGCAACAGCGTCGTCTTGCCCGCCCCGTTCGGCCCCACCACGGCGGTCAGGCTGCCCGGCGCAAAGCTGCCCGACAGCCCGGTCAGCGCCGGCTGCGCGCCAAACCGGCACCCCAGCCCCTCAACCCGGATCGCCGGCGGCCTCACCCCAGCTGCGTTCACCACGCCCATCCCACCACCGCCCATATCCCCGCCACCACGCCGCACGCCGCCGCCAGCCGCGGCAACAGCCCGGTACGCAAGCCCAGCGGATCACGGGAAACCGAATGCATTGTTATACCATAACGCCCAACGAGGCTTGGCGGCAAACCCACCCGGCGTGATATCAGCCCTGCATGACCCCACCCGACCCCGACGACGCCGCCCGCGCCTCCCTTCGCCGCCACAAGGCGGTCGCAACCGCGCTCGTCGCGTTCATGGCGGCGCTGACCATCGCCACCTACCGGCTGCCCCCCAGCTTCGCCACCGCCATCCTCCAGGCCGCCGCCAAGGCCGGCTTCGTCGGTGGCATCGCCGACTGGTTCGCCGTCACCGCCCTGTTCCGCCACCCGCTCGGCCTGCCCATCCCCCACACCGCCATCATCCCGGAGCAGAAGGCCCGCCTCGGCCGCGCCCACGGCCGCTTCGTCGCCAACCAGGTCTTCACCGGCGCCGAGGTGGCCCGCACGCTGGAAAAACTCGACCTCGCCGGCATCATCGCCCGCACCCTGGCCGACCCCGCCACCGCCCGCCCCGCCGCCCAGGCGCTGGCCGCCATGCTGCCCAAGCTACTCACCACCGTCGAAGACGGCCGCGCCCGCAAGGTCATCACCCGCATCCTGCCCCGCATGCTCGGCGGCCCCGAAGCCGGCCGCCTCATCGCCCGCGCCCTGCGCCAACTGGTGGAAGGCGGCCGCCACCAGGAAGTCTTCGGCTACGTCATGACCCAGGTGAAAACCATCCTGCTCGCCCGCGAGGAAGCCCTCCGCCAGGCCATCCAGGACCGCGTCCGCGAACAGGGCGGCCGCCTCGTCGGCTGGGTCCTCGGCGCCACCGTCGCCAGCCGCGTCCTCGGCGTCATCAACGCCGAACTGGAAAAGATGGAAGCCGACCACTCCGACCTGCGCGCCGCCTTCGACGAATGGGTGCGCCAGGAAATCACCCGCATCGAGGAAGACCCAACGCGGGCCGCCGAACTCGGCGCCGCCCTGCGCCGCGTCGTCGCCCACGACAGCGTGCAAGCCTGGTTCTGGGATGTCTGGTCACGCATGCGCATCGCCTTCGAAGCCGACGCCGGCAAACCCACCGGCCGAACCGTCGCCTTCCTCGAACAGGCACTGGCCAATCTCGGCACCCTCCTGGCCACCGACCCCGCCGCCCACGCCCGCCTGCAAGCCACCGTCCAGGGCATCGTCAGCGGCCTCATCCCCGCCGGCCAGGTGCAAATCGCCGATTTCGTCGCCCAGGTCGTCGCCGGCTGGGACGCCAAGACCATCACCGAAAAACTCGAACTGCGCATCGGCCCCGACCTGCAATACGTCCGCATCAACGGAACCCTGGTCGGTTTCGTCGTCGGCGGCCTTGCCTATGCCGCATTGCATGCGATGTTCGGAACTGTCGCCTTCTGACGAGGATACCCCCCACCCATGCGCCTCTCCGTCCTCGACCAGTCCACCGTCGTCACCGGCCGCTCGCCCGACGCCTCAATCCGCGAAAGCCTCGCCTTGGTCAAACACTGCGAAGCCCTCGGCTACCACCGCTACTGGGTCGCCGAACACCACAACTCCGCCTCCATCGCCGGCTCCGCGCCCGAAGTGCTCATGGCCGCCCTCGCCGCCACCACCACCCGCATCCGCATCGGCAGCGCCGGAATCATGCTGCCCCACTACTCCGCGCTGAAAGTCGCCGAACAATTCCGCGTGCTCGAGGCCATCGCCCCCGGCCGCATCGACCTCGGCCTCGGCCGCGCCCCCGGCTCCGACGGCCTCACCGCCCACGCGCTCAACCCCAACGCCGGCCAAGCCGCCGATAATTTCCCAGCCGACGTCCGCGACC
>JBBQOT010000541.1:0-3061 GCA_038331165.1 Acetobacterales bacterium | reverse complement strand
GCCTGATCAACCAGCAGCAGCATGCGCTGCAGGCGGCATGGCTGGCCGAGCGGCAGGGGAAGGGCGATGCCCTGATCGTCGCGGCGCTGCTGCACGATATCGGCCACATGGTGCACGACCTCGGCGAGGATCCGGCCGACGACGGCATCGACGACCGGCACGAAGAGCTCGGCCATGCCTGGCTGGAACACCATTTCGGGCCGGAGGTGACCACGCCGGTGCGGCTGCATGTGGCGGCCAAGCGGTATCTGTGCGCGGTGGAGGGCGACTACTTCGCCAAGCTGTCCGAGGACAGCGTGAAGAGCCTGGCGTTGCAGGGGGGGCGATGTCGGCCGCGGAGGTCGTGGCATTCGAGGCGGTGCCGTATTGCCAGGATGCGGTGCAGCTTCGCCGCTACGACGAGCAGGCGAAGGTGAAGGGGCTGGAGACGCCGCCGGTTGCGCACTTCATGCCGGCGGTGGCGCGCTGCCTGGGCTCTGGCCGCTGGTCATCACCAATCGGGTGGAGGCGCGGCCGTTGACCGTCGGCCGTTCGGTGTTTGCCTCCACTGACCAGGGCATCGACTTGGCCATCATCTCGGCAGCCACGCTGATGTCCTCGGCGCCGCTGCTGCTTGGCTTCCTGCTGTTCCAGCGGCAGTTCGTCCATTCGTTCATGCGTGCGGGCATCCGCTGAGCTTCCCGCACCGAGTCGCCGGGCCGTGGTGTGGAGAGGCCGGGCTGAGTTGACGCGGAACTACTGCACACCGGTCACTGGCGCGACGCTGGCGATTTTTATTCTGATATCGGAACTATCAGGGATACGGCGCAAACTGTCGCAGCCTAATGCTGGCCGGTCTGGGTTTCGGCATTCTCGGCAGCGCCACGATGACCGACGCGCAGCCGTGCACCTGGCTGATGGTGTAGACGGCGCTGGAGAACGAGCAGCTCGCCGTTCAAGCAGGGGCCGGTGCCGGGTGCGCACATCGCCTGGGTGCCCGGCTCGACCGGGGGTGATGACCGGGCAGGATCACCGATCGCACCAACCGAACAGGCGCGCGGCATGGCCCGCGGCGATTCGTCAGCCCGGAGCGGCGTAGGTCAGGTGCCGGATCTCGCTGAGCAACGGCACTTCCATGCCCTCGGGGGCGAGCAGCACCGTTTCCACATGGTCGGCGTGGAGGTGGTGCAGCAACGCGCCGGTGCAGCGCGTTCCGGGCAGGCCGGGCTGGTCCCTGGGCGCCACCACGAACGACAGCGGCGGTGCCCAGGCGTAGGCGACGTGGCCACGCATGGCATGGTGATACACATGCAGGTGGCCGGAGGCGACCAGCCGCAGGCCGGGATGCTGCATCAGCGGGGCGAGCGTTTCGCGTGCGTGCGGCGGCACCGACCAGTAGTCGAAGCTCGGGTCTTCCGGCTCGGTGACGAAGACCGGCTTGTGCAGGAACAGGGCGATGCGCCGGTCGCCGGCGGCGCAGGCGGCCTCGACGATGAAGGCGGCCTGCGCCTCCTCCTCCTCATGGCCGGTGCCCATCACCTCGGAGTTCAGCCCGACCACGAGCCAGCCCGGCAGGTCCACAACGCCGCGGCCGGCGCCGAGATGGTCGCGGAAGCGGTCGAGGCGCGCGGTGTCGAACGGCTGGCGCGGCATTGTGTGCGCATGGCTGCCGACGTCGTGGTTGCCTGGCAGCGCCAGCAGCGGCGCGCGGAACTCCCGGTGCAGCGCGGCGGCGAGTGCCAGGTCCTCGTCGCGGTCGGCACCGTCGAGCGAGAGGTCGCCGCTCGCCACCACGAGGTCAAGCGGCATCGATTCCACCGCGGCGCGGATGCGCGCGATGTTGCCGCGGAACAGCGCGTTACGCGGCGAGAGATGGGCGTCGGAAAGTTGCAGGATCGTCGGCATGTCGGTCAGCTCCTCCGCGGCAGCATGCGCCGCACTTCGGTGGCCATGTCGGCCAGCACCTCGTCCGGCGTCGCGCGCTGTTCGGCGATGCGCGCGAGGTTGTTCACCATGGTTTGGGTGACGCGGACGCTGTTCGTCCCGGGGAAGGCATACCAGGGCACCGAGATCGCCAATTGCCGCACCGCCGCCAGGAACAGCGGGTTGTCCTTGTAGAAGCCGCCAAGCCAGCGCGGATCGTCGATTGCGATCTGGTTCATCGGCACGTAGCCGGTGTTGATCACCATGAGCGCCTGGCCTTCGGCGCTCGTCGAGAAGCGCAGGAACTTCCAGGCGGCCTCGGCGCGGGCCGCATCGCGTGCGGTGATCATGCCGGCGGCGCCGCCGGTCGGCAGCCGGCCACGCTGCTGGTCGATCACCGGCATGGCGGTGGTGCGCAGCACGAAGCTGTTGCCGGTGCCGTTGATCACGTTGCGCAGCGTCGCCGTGGAGCGGAAGGTCATGCCGAGCTTGCCGGCCACGAAGGCCTGCTGGCTGGAGGCGGCGTTGAAGTTGGGCATGCCGCCCTCCTTCACCATCCGGTCGAGCAGGCGCAGTGCGGCGAGGCCCTCAGGGCCGGCGAAGGCGATGTCGCGCTCGTCTTCGGTGAGCATGCGACCGCCATGGCCGAACAGCAGGGCGGAGAACATCCAGTCGTCGCCGCCCCAGTTGTAGTACATGCCCTCGACGCCATCGCCGAGGGCGCGGATGGCGCGCGCGGCGGCGAACACGCCGTCCCAGTCGGTCGGGAAGGCGTCCGGATTCAGCCCGGCACGGCGGAACAGGTCGGCATTGTAGAAGCTGATCAGGTTCGACGCGGCATACGGCATGCCCGCCTGGATGCCGCCGAAGTGGCCGAGGGCAAGGATGGTGGCCGAATAGCCGGCGGCAGCGGGGTCGCCGTCGCGCGCCAGGAAGGGAGCGAGGTCCCGGGCGATGCCGCGTTCGGCGAAGATGCGCAGGCGGTTGAAGCCCTGGTAGGAGAGGTCGGGCAGCTGGTTCGTGGCGGCCTGGCGCAGCAGCAGCTGCGCGCCCTCCTCGTAGTTG
Organism: Acetobacterales bacterium; assembly: GCA_038331165.1. Lineage (GTDB taxonomy): Bacteria > Pseudomonadota > Alphaproteobacteria > Acetobacterales > Acetobacteraceae > CAMDGX01. Next base: position 94 of record JBBQOT010000541.1, on the reverse strand, counting down.
GGCGTGGTGACGACATTGATGCGGATCGCCGGCTCACGCTCGGCGAAGCGAGCGATGATGGCGTCGTACGACGCCTTGAAGATCGCCGGCTGGG
>JBBQOT010000540.1:0-3065 GCA_038331165.1 Acetobacterales bacterium | reverse complement strand
CAGGCAGCGACGCCCGCGCCATCCTGCATCTCGGCGTGCCCTGCGCGTGGGAACATGCCTTGGCCTTGCTGACTGGTCTGGTGCAGGCAACTGGAGCGGTCTGGTTGAAATGGGATTTCAACGCCGACCTCGGCGCCGGCGGCTGGTCGCCCGCGCTGCCGCCCGAACTGACCGGGGCGGACCCGCTGGTTGCCCATACAATCGGGCTGTACCGGCTGCAGGACGCGCTGCGCGCCGCCTGCCCCGGCTTGGTGCTGGAGATGTGCGCCAGTGGTGGCGGGCGGATGGACGGCGCGATTCTGGCGCACGCCCACACCAACTGGATCAGCGACCAACCGCAGGCGGTGGCCAAGCTGGCGATCCACGCCGGCATGCAGCGCGCCCACCCGGCGGTGTCGTGCAACGACTGGTTGGTCGACTGGCCGCCGCGCTTCTATTCCGGCATCGCTGGTATCGACCGGCGGGGCGATCTGGCGTTCCGCCTGCGCGTGGCGATGCTCGCAAGCTTCGGCATCAGCGCCCCGGTCGGCGACTGGAGTGAAGCCGACCGTGATACCGTGCGGGCGCATGTCGCGCTGTACCGCGAGCGGCTGCGCCCACTGATCCACCATGGCGATCAGTATCTCTTGACCGCGCCGCCGCCGCTGGACGGACAGGGCGACTGGGCGGCGATCTGGTACGTCGCCAAGGATGGCGGCGCGGGTGCGCTGTTCGCCTTTCGCCTACAGGGCGCGGCGACGCGGGATTTTGCCCTGCCTGGCCTTGCCACTGGCCCGCGGCGGCTGGAGGGCGAGGCTGCCAGCCTGATGGCCGACGGCGTGCGGGTGACGCTGGCGGCGCCGTTCAGTTCGGCGCTGGTAATGGTCATGCCAGGCGGCCCAATGATTGGCGCATGAAAGAACGCAAGGCCAGGGCTTTGCCCTGGATCCACGAGGTCCCGAGCGCGCCTTCGCGCGACGGGCCAAGCCCCTGGACCTCATCTTGTTAAAATAGATGGGTTTCCAAAGGCCGTCGGCCTTTGGTGGGTCCAGGGCAAAGCCCTGGCCTTGCCTTGCTTCTATAGGTCGTTGCCAACAAGAATTTATGTCAGTCCTCGATCATCCGCCCGCCCTCGATGCGCAGCACCCGCGAGGCGATGGCCCGCACGAAGGCGCGGTCGTGCGACACCAGCACGCAGGTGGCGCCGTGGGCCAGGATCTCCGCCTCCAGCCGCTCCTGCCCGACGATGTCGACGTGGTTGGTGGGCTCGTCCAGCAGGTAGAAATTCGGCTCTGCCAGGCGCAGCGCCAGCAGGCCCAGCCGCGCCTTCTGCCCCGGCGACAACAGCGCGATTGGTCGCCTTTGCGTATCCACATCGAACCCGGCGCCGGCCAGCAGGCTGAGGCTGCGCTGGTCGCCGAGGCGGAAGGTTCCGGCGATAAAGCCCAGCGCCGTGTCGCCGGCGGGCAGTTGCGACATTTGCTGGTCGACGTAGCCCGCCACCACGCTGGCGGCGATGCCCACCCCGGGCATCGCCTCGCCGGCGGCGGCGCGGCGCAGCAGGCGCACCAGTTGGGACTTGCCGACGCCGTTCGCCCCGGTCACCACCACGCGGTCGCCCTGGAAGATCTTGATCTTCCCCGTGCGGAACAGCGGCGTTCCGTCCGGCGTGGTCACTGCCACATCGTCCAGCGTCACCAGCACCTTTGCATGGGTGCCGCTATTGACCAGCCGCACCTCGCCGCTGCGCTGTTTGGCGAGCGGGCGGGCGGCCTGTTCGATGGCCTCGGCGCGGGCGTTGAGCTGCTTGGATTTGGTCAGCAGCAGGTCGCTGCCGCTGTTCACGCCGACATTCTTCAGCCGCCTGGCATTCAGGCGCAGCCGGTCGGCCTCTTTCATCTCGCGCGTGAACACCAGTTCCTGGCGCGCGTCGTCGGCCGCCAACAATGCGCGCGCGGCGCTGAACGGATGGGCATAGAGGCGCGAGCCCTCGGGGCGCAGGAAAAGGGTATGGGTGGTGCAGGCATCGAGGAAGGCACGGTCGTGGCTGGCGATGACCATGCCGGTGCCCTCGGTTTGGTGCCGGAGCCAGTCTTCCAACACCTCGATGCGTTGCAGGTCGAGATGGTTGCTGGGCTCGTCGAGCAGCAGCAGGTCGGGCTCGGTGATCCAGGCGCGGGCGATCAGCGTCATGCGTTGCCAGCCGCCGGACAGCGCCGCGAGTTTGCGCCCGCGCATCTCGGCGGGGGTGTCGAAAGTGTCGAGCAGCAGGTCGATGCGCCATTCATTGGCATCGCGCTCGGCCGGCGGCAGGGCGCGGCGGATGGCTTCCGCCATGGTGAGATCGAACAGGTTGGCGGGCACATCCTGTTCGACGAAGCCGGTGCGCAAACCGCGCCGGCGGGTGATGTCGCCGGCGGTGGCCTCCGCTTGGCCGGCGAGGCAGCGCAGCAGGGTGGATTTGCCGCCGCCATTGGCGGCGATGAGGCCGATGCGCTGGTCGGGATGCAGGGTGAGGTCGAGATGGGCGAAGAGGGGGCGCGGCGAGGCTACGGCGAGGTCACGCAAGTGGATGAGGCTCATGGTGGTGGTTGTCCCGTCCGGCCGCCCGCCAAGGTGTCAGATCGGGCGGATGTCATGCCAAAGGCGCGGGCGTCCCGGACGGGGATCGAGCAGTCAGGTCCGGGGGTCGGCCCGCCCCGCAACGCGAGTCTGCGGGGCTTGGCAGGGGCCGCGGGTGCGGTGCTGCGAACGCGGTGTCATGCAGCCCTCCTGCGGCTGGGTGTCAATGGTAAGGGTGGGCGAAACGGCGGGCGGTGGCAAGCGGAGGCGTGGCGGCCTTGCGCCGATCGAAGCGGGCGGCTGTGCCATGCCGAGCATCGCGATGGCTGGGGGCGGCATCCGCGAGACGGTGCTCAACGGGGTGACCGGGCTATTGGTGCCGGGCGATGCCGACAGCTTTGGCGTGGCCATCGCGCGGTCGCGCACTGGTCCGAAGACGCCGCGATCGACCGCATCGGGCAGGCACTGGCGCGCGTGGCGGCGCTGAGTCAGCCCAACCCCTCGAACAGCGCCGTGGTGATGTA
>JBBQOT010000539.1:0-3068 GCA_038331165.1 Acetobacterales bacterium | reverse complement strand
GCCATCAGGCCGAGCAGCGCCCAGGCGGTTTGCGACGGGGTGGCGACGGCGTGGCTGCCGTGCGGCGCCACGGCGTAGCTTTCGTTGTCTTCGCCCCAGCCGCCATCGTCGCGTTGCACCGACAGCAGGAAATCGACGGCGCGGCGGATGCAGGGGTCGTCGTGGGCCATGCCGGCGGCGTTCAGCGCGCACAGCACCGACCAGGTGCCATAGATGTAGTTGGTGCCCCAGCGGCCGAACCAGGCGCCGTCGGGCTCCTGTTCGCGCTTCAGCCATGCCACGGCCCGGCGGACCGGCGCGCTGTCGAGCGGTTCGCCGATCTGCGCGAGGAACGACACGCAGCGGGCGGTGACATCGGCGGTCGGCGGGTCGAGCAGGGCGCCGTGGTCGGCAAACGGGATGTGGTTGAGGTAGTGGTGGTCGTTGTCGGCGTCGAACGCGCCCCAGCCGCCGTCGCGGCTTTGCATGCCGATCACCCAGTTTCGCGCGCGGCGGATCGCCTCGGCGTGGGCGGGGTCGCCTTCGCGATGCAGCAGCATGGCCACGACGGCGGTGTCGTCGACATCGGGATAGTGCGGGTTTTCGTACTGGAAGGCCCAGCCGCCGGGGGGCACGTTTGGCCGGGCGGCGGCCCAGTCGCCGGTGGCGAACACCTGCTTGGTGCGCAGCCAGGCATTGGCGGCGGCGAGTTCCGGGGCGGCATTTCCCCCAGCCTCGGCGATGGCGTGGCCGGCCAGGCTGGTGTCCCACACCGGCGAGAGGCAGGGCTGGCAATACGCCTCGCTGTCGCGGATGACGAGCAGCTTGCGCAGCGCCTGCCAGCAGATCGCGGCATCGGGATGGTCGGGCGGATAGCCCAGCGTGTCGAACATCATCATGGCGTTGGCCATGGCGGGGTAGATGCCGCCCAGCCCATCCTCGCCGTTCAGCCGCTCAGTGGAGAAGGCCACGGCGCGGGCGATGGCGCGGGTGCGGATGGCAGCGGGGAATAGCGGCGTGACGGCGCGCAGCACCCGGTCGACCTGCTTGAAAACATGGCCCCAGGCGGAGCGGAAGGGGCCGCGGATCCAGTCACGCACCTGCTCGGGCGCGGTCGCGAACAGCTCCTGGACATGGATGTTTCGTGGATTGCGGGCGCGCGGGCGCCGCGCCATCAGCACCAGCAAAGGGACGATCACGGTGCGCGACCAGTAGCTAACCTTGTCCAGGTGGAACGGGAACCAGCGCGGCAGCAGCATGATCTCGACCGGCATCACCGGCACGGCGCGCCAGGGCACCTCACCGAACAGCGCCAACTGTGCGCGGGTGAAGACGTTGGCGCGTTCGGCGCCGCCGGCGGCCAGGATGGCGGCGCGGGCGCGCGCCATGTGCGGGGCATCGGGGTCGTCGCCGATCATCTTCAGCGCGAAATAAGCTTTGACCGACGCGGACAGGTCGAACGTGCCGTCATGGAACAGCGGCCAGCCGCCGTGGTCGCCCTGGATGCGGCGCAGGTAGGTGCCGATCGCCTGTTCCAGCGGCTCGTCGGGGCGGTCGAGGAAATGGGTCAACAGCACGAACTCGGCCGGGATGGTAGCGTCGGCCTCCAGCTCGAAGACGAAATGCCCGTCGGGCTTCTGCTCGCGCAGCAGCCGCGCCTGGGCACGGGCGACGGTGACGTCGAGCAGGGAGGGGGCGATCGTATCCATCGTGGCGCGCGTTCTAGCGCAACGAGCCCGCCTGCAAAAGTGCGGCGGCGGTGTTGCCGGAGCGGATGGCGCCCTCAATGGTGGCCGGCAGGCCCGTGGCGGTCCAGTCGCCGGCCAGCACGAGGTTGGATAACGCCGTGCGCGCGCCCGGGCGGCGGGCCTCCTGGGCGGCGGTGGCGGCGAAGGTGGCGCGCTTTTCCTTGACCACGCGCCAGGGCGGGATGGGGCCGGACAGGTCCAGGGCGCGGGCGGTGTCGGCCCAGCTGCGCGCGGCGAGGTCCTCCGCCGGCAGGTCGACCACGCGGTTGGCGGCACTGGTGGTGGTGGCGACGATGCCGGGCTTGGTGAAGACCCACTCGGCCAGGCCGCCGACGAGACCGATGAAACCGGGCGTGGCGGTGGCGCGGAAATGGACGTTCACGATCGCCTCGAAGGCGTCGGGCGCCACCAGGCCGGGCAGCAGGGTGGGCGCCACCCAGGGTGGCACCGCCAGCACCACCGCCTCGCCTTGTGCCACCGTGGCGGGGCCGTCGGTGGTCAGCAACGCGCGCACCGCGCCGCCGTCGATGCGCAGTCCCGTCACCCGGCGGCCCGCGTGCAGCACGCCGCCGCGCGCCGCGAGCCACGACAAAGCGGGATCGACGAAGCTCTCCGACAGGCCCTCGCGCGGCAGCAGCGGGCGGCAGGCGGCACCACCCTGGGCCAGCGTTTCGTTGACCACGGCGGCGAGCAGGTGGGCCAGCGCTACATCGGGCATGGTGTTCAGGGCGGCGATGGCCAGCGGTTCCAGCAGGCGGCGATACAGGGTGCCGGCGCCAGCGAGGGTTTCGCCGACGGTCTGCTCGCCCCGGGCGAAGCGCAACCGTACCAGGGCGGCGAAGTCGGACAGGCGGGCGCCGGGCACCGAGCGCGACGGGAACAACACCCACCAGGGAATGCGGCCCATGTTTGGTGCGACCGTCCAGCGTTGCCCGGTGGCCAGGTCGATGAACGGGAAGCGCGGCGTGGCCGGGCCGGTCATGGTGTCGGCGGCGCCGATGGTGGCGAGGTAGTCGCGTGCGGCGCGGTTGCCGGACAGCAGCAGGTGGTTGCCGTTGTCGATGCGGGCGCCCAGTTCACGAGCGAAAAACGACCGGCAGCGGCCGCCGGCGGCGGGGCCGGATTCGTAAAGTGTCGCGGTGTGTCCGGCACGGGCCTGCGCGACGGCGGCGGCGAGGCCGGCGAGGCCGCTGCCAATGATGTGGATGTGGGCCATCGGGTTAGGGGGCGATTGGCGACAGCAGGAAGAAAGAAGCAAAAAGACTTTCATCCATTTGAGTCGCGCATGCGCCAAAGGCATGGATAAAAGTTTTTTGGTTCTTTTTTTCAAAAAAGAACATT
>JBBQOT010000538.1:0-3071 GCA_038331165.1 Acetobacterales bacterium | reverse complement strand
GGCACGGGCACCATTGCTCATGCCGAGTTCGGCGATCGGCGATTTCACCGAGGCCGAGGTGATGTTGACGATGCGGCCGAATTTGCGGGAGATCATGCCGTCGACCACCGATTTGATCAGGAAAATCGGGGTCAGCATGTTGGAATCGATGGCCTTGATCCAGTCGTCGCGGTTCCAGTCGCGGAAGTCGCCCGGCGGCGGGCCGCCGCAGTTGTTGACCAGGATGTCGGGGTTGGGGCAGGCGGCCAGGGCGGCGGCGCGGCCGGCTTCGGTGGTGATGTCGCCGGCGACCGCGTGCACGATGGCGCCGGTGGCGCGGCGGATCTCGGCCGCGGTGGCTTCCAGCGTCTCGGCGGTGCGCGCGGTGATGGTGACCTCGACGCCTTCGGCGGCCAGGCCCATGGCGCAGGCGCGGCCGAGGCCCTTGCTGGCCGCGCAGACGATGGCCTTCTTGCCGCGAATTCCGAGATCCATGGTCATTCCCCTTCGAAGTTGCTGATTTTCTGGAGTTCTGCCCGGACGTGATCCGGGATCGGCACCGGCCGCATGGTGGCGCGGTCGACATAGACATGCACGAAATGCCCGACTGCGGAGGCCGTGTCATCCCCACCGCGGAAGATGCCGATCTCATAGCGCACGGAACTGCGGCCGAGCAGCCCAACCGCCAGGCCCACCGTCGCATCGTCGGGATAGGCCATCTGGGCGATGAAGCGGCAGCCGGTCTCGGCGACGATGCCGATCACCTCGCTGACCCCGATTTCCAACAGGGCGTGGTCGATGAGAAACCGGTTCACCGCCGTGTCGACCCACGAATAGTAGACGACGTTGTTCACGTGGCCGTACACGTCGTTGTCCATCCAGCGCGAGCCGACGGTGTGGAACCACCGGAAGGCGCTGCGGGTTGGTGCGGGCGGGCGGGGACTAGGCTGGGACATCGCGGAGCGACTCAACATGGTTTGCCGCCGCAAGTCCACGCGCCACCATTGGACAGCAACCGGGTGCGCCGCTACACCGCGCCCGGCGCGCCCGCGTGGGGGGGTGCACGACAGACTGGTGGCAACACGTGATCCGCTTGCAACGACGTCAATTTCTCGCCGTCACGGCGATGATGGTACTGGCCTCGCCGGTCCGGGCCCATGCTATCCTGATGGCGAGCGATCCGCGGCACGCCGCAACCATCGGTGCCGGCGAACGCGTACTGGTCTTGCGCTTCAACAGCCGGCTCGACCACGCGCGCTCGCGCCTGACGCTGGTGCGGCCCGGCAAGGTCCAGGACGTGCTGCCGCTTGCCGCCGGATCGGACGATGCGCTGGCCGCCAGCGCAACTTTGGCCCCGGGCGCGCATGTCCTGCGCTGGCAGGTGCTGGCGATCGACGGGCACATCACCCGCGGCGAAGTGCCGTTCACCGTCGTGGCACCCTGACATGGAACTGCTTGTCGACCTGTTCGGCTATCTGACCATCGTCTTCCACGGCGTGACCCTGGTCGGGCAGGCCACCGCGCTGGGCGGCGCGATGTTCCTGGTGTTCGTGGCCCAGCCCAGCGGCTGGATGCTGGGTGCGGCCGGCGCGCACATCGCGGCCGGCACGGCGCGGCTGGCCGGCTGGGCGGCGGTGGCGATGGCACTGGCCGAAGCAGTCGGCCTGGCGCTGCCGGCAGCGGTGCTGGCCAGCACGCTCGACATGCCGGTGTCCGACGCACTGGGCGCCCAGTTCGCGCTGGCCGGCGTGGCGCGGATTGCGTTCGTGCTGTTGCTGGGTGGCGTGTTGTTCGGCTTCGCCGGGCGCGCACCATGGTGGCTGGTGCTGCCGCTGGTGGCCGGCGTGCTGACAGCGGCGACTTTTTCGACCCATGCCGCCGCACGGGTGGAGGGCAGCATGCCGCTGCTGGTGGTGTCCGGCATCCATCAGTTCGGCGCCGCGCTGTGGATCGGCGGCATTCCGGCCTTTCTGCTGGCACTGGCCAGCGCGCGTGTGCCGGGCGCAATGGTCGTGGTGGGCGAGCGTTTCTCCATCCTGTCGATCGTCGGCGTGCTGTGCCTGGTGGGCTCGGCGGCAGCCCTGGCGATGGCGTATGTCGGCGATCTCGAGGGGCTGTACGGCACCGCCTATGGCGTGATGGTATCGGCCAAGGTGGCGATGCTGGGCGGGCTGCTGCTGCTGGGGCTGGGCAATTTCCGGCTGATCCGGCGCATGCGGCGCGACCGCAACCAATCAGGCAACCGGCTGCGCCGTTTCGCCGAGGTGGAGATGGGGGTGGGGTTCACCGTATTCTTCGCCGCCGCCTCGCTCACCTCGGTGCCGCCGGCGGTCGATCTGCGCGACGACCGCGTGACATTTCAGGAGATCGTCGATCGCAACTGGCCGCGCTGGCCGCGGCTGGAATCGCCGGAGCATGGCGAGCTGACGCAGCCGGCGCTGCAGGCCAAGCTGGATGAGGATGCGCGGGCGGCGGGCGCCAAGCCGCAGCTCGCCTTCGTGCCAGGTGCCGGGGTAATTCCGCCACGCAACGCCGCCGACCTCGCTTGGTCGGAATACAACCACCACTGGGCCGGCCTCTTCGTGGTGGCCATCGCCATCCTGGCCCTGCTGCACCGGGCCGGGCTGGGCATTGCCGGGCATTGGCCGTTGCTGTTCCTCGGGCTGGCCGGGTTCCTATTCTGGCGCTCAGACCCCGAGGCTTGGCCAATGGGGGCGATCTCCTTCGTCGACAGCCTGCGCGATGTTGAGGTGTTGCAACACCGCTTCATCGTGCTGGTGCTGGTGTGTTTCGCGTTGTTCGAATGGCGGGTGCGCATCACCAAACAGCGCGGCGGCTGGCAGCCGCTGGTGTTTCCGCTGGCCACCGCGCTGTCGGGCGTGGCGCTGCTAACCCATTCGCATGCCATCGCCAACGTCCGGGAACAACTTCTGATCGAGATATCCCATACGCCGCTGGCGCTGGCAGGCATCACTGGGGCCTGGGCGCGCTGGCTGGAACTGCGGCTCGATCCGCCGGGCAGCCGCATCGCCGGCTGGGTGTGGCCGCTGTGCTTTCTGGTCGTCGGGCTGGTGCTGTTGATCTATCGTGAG
>JBBQOT010000537.1:0-3081 GCA_038331165.1 Acetobacterales bacterium | reverse complement strand
GAACGCCAGGTCGTAGCCGACATCGACGGTCGCCAACGCCTCGTCGAACTCCAGCGCGTCGAACGCCACCGGCTCTCCCCGCCATAGGCACATATTGCCCAAATGCAGGTCGCCATGGCAGCGCCGCACGAACCCCGCCGCCCCCCGCGCCCGCAGCGCATCCGCATGAAGGTCGATCGCCCCCACCATGCCATCGCGCCACGCGGCAACCTCGGCCGAGTCGATCCCCGCCTGTTGCGCCGCCACCGCATTGCCCTCGATCACATCGCGCAGCGCCGCGGCCTGGTCGCGCACCACCACGGGGTTGCCCGCATGCAGCACCGCCACCGCATCGCCCATGCGGTCCAGCAACGCCCCCGTCAGCCCGCCGCCCGCCGCCACCACGTCCAGAAAGTCGCCCGCCGGCACCCGCGCCATGCGCACCACCCAGTCGACAACCTCACCGGCGCCGCCCAGCGCCACCCCGCCATCCGCCCCGCGCGTCACCGCCACCACATCGCGATACAACCCCGGCGCGTTCGGCGTGTTCAGCTCCAGCTCCCGCCGCGCCGTGCGCTCCCGCTCGCCCAAAGTGGTGAAATCGACAAACGCCAGCCGCACCGCGCGGCGCAGCTTCCACACCGTGTCCGCACCCACAAACACGGCCGAGATATGCGTCTCAACCGGCGGCCCACCGGCAAGCCCCTGCAGCAGTGCCGCAGTAGCCGCCTGTTCCGCCGGCATCGCCATGACGGCGCCGCGATCAGGGGAACAGCTTCTGCACCGCCCACCCGGCGCCGCTGCGCGTGTAAACCGTGCGGTCATGCAGGCGGAACGGCATGTCCTGCCAGAACTCGATCGCCTCCGGCACCACCCGAAATCCCGACCAGTACGCAGGCCGCGGAATATCCTCGCCCGGATACCTCGCCTCAGCCTCGGCCAGCCGCGCCTCCAGCACCGACCGCGCCGCCAGCGGCCGCGACTGGTCCGACGCATGGGCGCCCAGCCGAGAGATGCGCGGGCGCGAGTTGAAATATTCATCCGCCTCAGCCGCCGTTGCATCCACCACCGGCCCTTCGATCCGCACCTGGCGGCGCTGGCTCTTCCAGTGGAACAGCAGGCAGGCCTGGCGGTTCGCCAGCAACTCCGCCCCCTTGCGGCTGTCCAGGTTGGTGTAGAACACGAATCCACCCTCATCCCAGCCCTTCAGCAACAAGGTGCGCGCCGACGGCCGGCCATCGGGCGTCGCGGTGGCCAACGTCATCGCATTAGGATCGTTCGGTTCGCTGGCCTGCGCCTCGTCCATCCAGGTCGCGAACTGGGCAAAGGGGGCGCCGAAGGCGGACTCAGACATGATCAGATCTCCCATCATTGCGGCACACTGCCGCCACCTGCCGATTTCGCCAAGCTAGCCGCGCGCAGGTCGCCCCCTTGCCGATTGCATCTGCCATGTGTCACCACAGATACCACGACCCAGGCAGCCAGCAGGATCCCCGCCATGGCCGAGACCGACGCCCCCACGCCCTCGCCGCCCAAAGGCACCCTTCTCGCGGGCAAGCGCGGCCTCGTCATGGGTGTCGCCAACAACATGTCGCTCGCCTGGGGCATCGCCGCCGCCTGCGCCGCCCAGGGCGCCGAACTCGCCTTCACCTATCAGGGCGAGGCGCTCGGCAAGCGCGTCCGCCCGCTCGCCGAAAGCGTCGGCTCCGACATGGTCCTGCCCTGCGACGTCACCGACGACGCCAGCATGGACGCCGCCTTCGCCGCGGTACAGGCGCGCTGGGGCGGCCTCGACTTCCTGGTCCACGCCATCGGCTATGCCGACAAAAACTTTCTGCGCGGCCGCTACGTCGACACCCCGCGCGCCGTCTTCCTCCAGGCGATGGACATCTCCTGCTTCAGCTTCACCACCGTCGCCCAGCGCGCCGCCGCCATCATGCAGCCCGGCGGCGCTCTGCTGACCCTTTCCTATCTCGGCGCCGAGCGCGTCATCCCCCACTACAACGTCATGGGCGTCGCCAAGGCCGCGCTCGAAGCCTCGGTGCGCTACCTCGCCGCCGACCTCGGCGCCGCCGGCATCCGGGTCAACGCCATCTCCGCCGGCCCCATCCGCACCCTGGCCGCCAGCGGCATCGGCGATTTCCGCTACATCCTCAAATGGAACCAATACAACGCCCCGCTCAACCGCAACGTCACCATCGAGGACGTCGGCGGCGCCGGGCTGTACCTCCTCAGCAACCTCGCCAGCGGCGTCACCGGCGAAGTCCACCACGTCGACGCCGGCTACCACGTCGTCGGCATGAAAAACCCCGACGCCCCCGATATCTCCACGCAGCACGAGTAGAAAAAGAAGCAAAAAGACTTTCATCCATTTAAGTCGAGCCACCCCAACGGATAAAAGTTTTTTGGTTCTTTTTTTCAAAAAAGAACAACCTTCCTCGCTTTTCCTCCCGCCGGATCCCCATGTCCCACAACAGCTTCGGCCACCTCTTCCGGGTCACCACCTGGGGCGAAAGCCACGGCCCAGCCATCGGCGGCGTCGTCGACGGCTGCCCCCCCGGCCTCACCCTCACCGAATCCGACATCCAGCCCTGGCTCGACCGCCGCCGCCCCGGCCAATCCAAATTCACCACCCAACGCCAGGAACCCGACCGGGTCCGCATCCTCTCCGGCACCTTCCAGGGCCACACCACCGGCACCCCCATCGCCTTCACCATCGACAACGTCGACCAGCGCTCGAAAGACTACGGCGACATCGCCCAAAGCTTCCGCCCCGGCCACGCCGACCTCACCTACGCCCTGAAATACGGCATCCGCGATTTTCGCGGCGGCGGCCGTTCCAGCGCCCGCGAAACCGCCATGCGCGTCGCCGCCGGTGCCGTCGCCCGCCGCGTCCTGGCCGGCGTCACCATCCGCGGTGCCCTCGTCCAGATGGGTCCCCACAAGATCGACCGCGCAAACTGGGACTGGGCCCAGGTCACCGAAAACCCGTTCTTCTGCCCCGGATATTGCCCATACCCGTCATAAATTGCACGAGTCTTTCAAAACCTAGTCCAAAACCCGCGTGTGGAACAGTACCATAACGACGTAAATCCAGATACC
>JBBQOT010000536.1:0-3082 GCA_038331165.1 Acetobacterales bacterium | reverse complement strand
GACCACCTCCGGCACCGCCAGCCCGCCGGCCCCGGCGCGCGGCAGGCGCACCACCTCGGCGGTGCCCAGCCGGTCGCTGCCGACGATGTCATCGGCCACCAGCAGCAGGGTGGGCGGCCCGCCCTGGAACATGCGGAAGCTGTCGGCCAAGCGGCGGTCGGTGTCGATCACCACGCGCACCGGTGACGGGCCGGCGCACAACCGCGTCGTCAGCAGTGGGTCGTCGGCCTTGACCGTGCCGGCGCCGACCAGGATGGCGTCGCTGATCGCGCGCAGCCGGTGGGTGTGCAGGATGTCCTCCGGCCCGCTGATCCAGAACGACATGCCGGAGGCGGTGGCGATGCGGCCGTCGAGCGTCTGAGCGATGCGACCGAGCACCACGCAGCCATCGGCGGCGCAGGGTTCGGCGAGGAACGGCGCGTAGAGCGGCGGATAGCCCGCCGGGCCCGGCGTGCGGGCCAGGACGCGCTGCCAAGTATCGTCGTCGATCATGGTGGAGGGCAGGGACGGCATCGCCGCGCCGCAGTAACACGCGCCCGGCGCCGGCGCTACCGGTGCGGCGGCTTGGCCCGTGCGACTGGAGTGTTGGCCCTTGCAGGAAGGTAAGGCCAGGGCTTTGCCCCATAGGCGCTAAGATAAGGGAGGCTGGGCTCCGCCCAGACCCGCTAGGTCCCGAGCGCGCCTTCGCGCGACGGGCCACGCCCCTGGACTTTGACCCCTCTAATGATTGACCGATAGAGAAAGCCAAGGCCAGGGCTTTGCCCTGGACCCACCAAAGGCCGAGGGCCTTTGGAAACCCATTAATTTTCATATATTTAAGGTCCAGGGGCTTGGCCCCTGGTGGGTCCAGGGCAAAGCCCTGGCCTTGCCTTTCTGTCCTGGGTGTTAACGTTTTCTGCGCTCGGGCCTAGACGCTGGCGGCGATTGCCACTGGCAGGGCGCGGGTGCGGCCGACCAGGGCGCCTTCGGCGCAGTAGCGCGGTGCCTGGGACGAGGCGCGCGGCACCGCCTGGGCGATGATGTCCAGCACGCGTGCCTGCACTGCCAGCGCACGATCGAGCAGGCGGCGGTTATCGGCGGCGAGGTCGCGTAATCGCAGCGCGGTGGCGCCGAGGGCATCGCGCTTGACATAACGAGGCGTATCGGCGGCGGCGAGGCGGGCATGCGCGGCGGCGAAGGCGTCGGCGGCAAGGTGTTTTTCGGTCACCAGTGCGGCGGCGGCGGCCAGGTCGAGGGTGGCCAGCGCGGTGTTCTCGCGCGCCAGTATGTCGGCCAGCGATGCGGCGGCGTGCAGCAGGTCGTCGGTCATGGCGCGGTTTCCTGTGCGGCGGTGCGGCCAGCTTTGGCGGCCTGGTCGGCCAGTTCCTGAAGGTGCAGCATTTGGCGGAATACCGGCACCGCGAGGCCCAGGCCGTTGCCGCGGGCGATATGCTTGCCGATTTCCTGGCTGAGCATCGGCCGCCACGCCTCCTCGGCCGCGCCGCCGCCGAACGGGCCCTTGGAGGTCTCGACGGTGGCGAACATCGGGGCGACGAGCTGGCCCAGCACCATGGCCTCGAACGCCTGGGCGGCCTTCCAACTGCGGGCCGTGGCGGGGTTGGCGAGTTGGGCGGCGTCGGGCCTGCCCTGAGTGGGAGCGATGCTCATCAGCGGATCACCAACTCGGCTTGCAGCGCGCCGGCGGCCTTGATGGATTGCAGGATGGTGATCATGTCGCGCGGGCCGACGCCCAGCGCGTTCAAACCGGCCACCAGATCGCGCAGGGTGACGTTGGAGCTGAGGATGCCCAGCCGGCGCTCGGCTTGATCGTCGATTTGCACCTGGGTGCGCGGAATGACGACCGTGGTGCCGCCCGAGAGCGGGCCGGGCTGGGAGACATCGGCGGCTTCGGTGACGCGGATGGTCAGGTTACCCTGGGCGATGGCGACCGTGCTGATGCGCACATTGGCGCCCATCACGATGGTGCCGCTGGCCTCGTCGACCACCACCACGGCGGGGCTGTCGGGTTCGACCCGCAGGATCTCGATGCGGGCCAGCGCGTCGATCACGTCGCGGCCGGCCAGGTTCAGCGCCACCGTGCGCGGGTCGGTCGCCACCGCCACGCCGCCGCCCAGGGCGCGGTTGATGGCGTCGGCCATGCGCCGGGCGGTGGTCAGGTCGGGATTGCGCAGACCGAGGCGCGGGGCGTTGCGCGCGGCGAGCTGGAACGCCACCTCGCGCTCCACCGTGGCGCCGTTGGGGATGCGCCCGGCGGTCGGCACGCCGCGGGTGACCGAGCTGGCGGCACCGCCGGCCGCGATGGCGCCGGTGGCCAGCGCACCCTGGGCGACGGCATAGACCTCGCCGTCGGCGGCCAGCAGCGGGGTGACGAGCAGCATGCCGCCGGTGAGGTTGGTGGCGTCGCCCAGGGCGGAGACGGCGACATCGATGCGGCTGCCGGTGCGGCCGAACGGCGGCAGTTCGGCGGTGACCATGACGGCGGCGACGTTCTTGGTCTTGAGCTTGGCTTCCTGGTCGCGGGTGTTCACGCCCAGGCGCTCCAGCATGCCGATCAGCGACTGGCGGGTGAAGACGGCGGAGTCGAGCTTGTCGCCGGTGCCGTTCAGGCCGACGACCAGGCCGTAGCCGACCAGCTGGTTGCCGCGGATGCCCTCGAGGTCGGCGATATCCTTGATGCGCACCTGGGCGGCCGCCGGGGCGGTGCACAGCAGCAGCAGGCAGAGGGCAAGGTGGCGAAGGCGATCGGGCAAGGCGTGACGCTCCTGGGCGCGGGAACGGTTCAGCAAGGTTTGCACCCCATGTTGACGCGGTGGCGACGCAAGCGGCGTGCCACGCGCAGGGGGCGGATTTGCGCGGCGGCGCGGGTGGCTTGTGGCGGCAGATGCTGCCGGGCGGCAGTTTCCGCCGGGCCTGATGCAGCGGCGGGACAGGAGGTTGGCCATGACGGAAGCGATCCGCGGCGTGACTGCGGGACAGGCGGTGGCAGGTGCGCCGCGCCAAATGCGCGGGCCGTCGGGCTTCCGCGTGCCGCAGGCCCGCACCGCTGCCGCCGGCCCGGCGCCGGGGGTGGAGGAGGTGGGAC
>JBBQOT010000535.1:0-3088 GCA_038331165.1 Acetobacterales bacterium | reverse complement strand
GCCACCGGGTACTCGGGGGTCGACGCCAGCGTCGCCGGCACCGTGTAGTCGAGGTAGACGAAGTGGTTCTGCGCGAACTTGGGCACGTAGGTAGCAAGGCCAGGGGCTTTGCCCCTGGACCCCACCAAGGGCCGAGCCCTTGGAACCCCATACTTTTTCGCCTTCGGCGAGTGGGGCCAACCGTGCGGTTCGAACCGCTCCGTTGGCCCCACTCGCCGAAGGCGAAACCGACGAGGGTCCAGGGGGCTCGGCCTCCTGGCGGGTCCAGGGCAGCGCCCTGGCCTTGCTTTCCAACGAGCGCCGCGCCCATCACTTCGGCCGCCGCAGGAGCAGGCGGACGCTGCCGGGGTTGGCGGCGTGCGGGTGGGTTGCGGCGAGCACCATGGGGCGCAGGGCTGGCAGGTTGAGCCACATCGGCAGTTCGCGCCGGATCACGCCGCCCGTTTCGCCGTTACCCCGCCCGGTGATCACTTCGACCACCCGCAGCCGGTCGGCGTGGGCAGCGTGGAGAAACGAGTGCAGCGCGTGGAAGGCGCGCTGGGCGGTGCGGCCGTGCAGATCCAGCGTGCGCACCGGTGCGAGCTTGCCGGAGCGGAAGCGGTTCCACGACGAATTGTCGAGCCCGCCGGGCTGGGCGCCGACCCCGAGCGCGGGCACGGGCCGCGCGGAAGGGCGGGGCTGCACCGGGTGCGCCGGCTGGAGTATCTGGGCCGGCACGGCGGAGGGTTCGGACGGCGGCGGCTTGGCACGGCCAGCCAGCGGGGTCACACGTTGGGCATACGACGCCCATTCGGCCTGGTCGTGCTCGGTGAGGGGGCGGGGACGGCGGGTCACGCTACGGCGGAGGGATCGTCATCTATGAGCACCACATGCAGCCGACGAGGCCCGTGCGCGCCGAGTTCCAGGGTGGACTCGATATCGGCCGAGCGCGACGGCCCGGTCACCCACATGATGTTGCGTGGCATGAAGCCGCCGGTGACGTCGTCGTGGTTCTCGGCGCGGAACAGGTCCCAGGCCGCTTCCATGAACCCCACCACCCGGCTGGCCCGCAGCACCACGATGGCGGTGTCGCCCAACAGGTTCAACGTGGTCGGCCGCTGCCCCGAGCCAGGCAGCATGAGCGTTCCGGTCTCGGCCACCGCGGCATAGCCGTGCGTCAGGCACACCAGGTCACTCGCCTGTGCCCGCCCGGGGCGCAGCGCCAGCATCGGCCGCTGCGACCAGTCGATCGCCTCCAACTCCGGATGGGGTGCAATGGCGAAATCGCTCGTCAGATTGTTGGCGGCCAGGTAATCCGCCACCGCCCCAGGCACATCCGCCAGCCAAGCTACCCGCGCCGTGGTGCCGAACTCCTTTTCGACATTGTGCAGGAACAGCGCCACTTGCTCCGGCCGCGGCACCTGCCCGCGCGCCGGGATCAGATGCCGAGGATGCGCCGCCATGCGCGCCCGCAGCGCCAGTTGCTGGTCATCCGGCAACGCCCCGCGCTTCAACCCGCGCCGGATCGCACCCAGGATTGCCTCGCGGCTCACGACTGCGTTTCCCGCTGCTGGCGCGCGTAGCGGGCGAAGAATGTCTCCCCCTCCGGCGCCGGCAAGTCGCGCCCGTCGGTCCAGCCGCCGGCGAACGGCAGCGAATGGAATCGGCCCCGCTTGCGCCCCAGCAGCCCCAACGTCCAGGCCGCCACCCGTGTGGCCAGCCGATACGCCGCCGGCCGCCGCGCAAACCAGGCCCACAGCGCGAGATTGGTCCGCATGGTCTGCGGCGTCAGGTGCCGCTCGAACTCCCGCTCGCGCCAATGGCGCATCAGCTTCGGCAGCGGGATTTTCACCGGGCACACGCTCTCGCACTTGCCACAGAAGGTGCTGGCATTCGGCAGATGCCCGGCCTTGTCCACCCCGATCAGGCTGGGCGTCAGCACACTGCCCATCGGTCCCGGATAGACCCAGCCATAGGAATGCCCGCCCACGGTGAAATACACCGGGCAATGGTTCATGCACGCGGCACAGCGGATGCAGCGCAGCATCTCTTGGAACTCGGTGCCGATCATGCCGGTGCGGCCATTATCGACCAGCACCACATGATACTCCTCCGGCCCGTCCAGATCGCCCGGGCGCAGCACCCCGGTGGAGAACGTCGTGTAGACGCTCATGTCCTGCCCGGTTGCCGAGCGTGCCAGCAGGCGCAGGAACGCGCAGGCATCCTCCAGCGTCGGCACGACTTTCTCGATGCTTGCCAGCACGATATGCACGCGCGGCAGCGTCTGTGTCAGATCGCCGTTGCCCTCGTTGGTGACGATCACCGAACTGCCGGTTTCCGCGATCAGGAAATTCGCCCCGGTAATGCCCACATCCGCCGCCAGGAACTTCTCCCGCAGCTTCTTGCGCGCCTCGGTCAGGATATCGCGCCGCTCCCCGAACACCCGATCCTCCGGCAGGTCGGTGTGCGACGCGCGAAAACTCTCCTCCCAATCCTCGCGATTGAGGTGGAATGCCGGCGCAATGATATGGCTCGGCGGTTCGCGACGAAGCTGAAGGATGTACTCCCCCAGATCGGTCTCCACCGGCTCGATGCCGAATTTTTCCAAGTGCTCATTGATCCCCAACTCCTCGGAGATCATCGACTTGCCCTTGGTCACGGTCTTCGCGCCAACCCGCTGGCAAATCGCCAACACCGCCGCCCGCGCCTCATCCGCCGTGCTGCACCAATGCACCGTGCCGCCGGTCTTTGCGACATTCGCCGCCCAGGTCTCCAGATAGAAATCCAGATTTCCCAGGACATGGTTCTTGATGTCGCGCCCAACGTCGCGCAACTGCTCGAACTCCGGCAGCGCCGCCACCGCCGCCGCGCGCCGCCCGGCAAAACTCGGCCGCGTGAAGGCCAATGCCTTCTGCAACCCAACATCCGCCAAGGCCCCCTTCACATTCGCCTTGAAAGCTGGACTGGTGGCTAACATCAATGCCTCCGCTCAGCGAGGGGTCGTGGGTCGGGGATGAGACAGGAAGGGGGGGGGGGGGGGGGGGGGCCGGCGCGGGGGGGGGGGGCCGCCCGCCCCCCCACACCCAAACAACGGCGGCGCACCGCGGCT
>JBBQOT010000534.1:0-3088 GCA_038331165.1 Acetobacterales bacterium | reverse complement strand
GCGCGCCGACCTGCGGCCGCTGCGCCGGGTGGCGCTGGCGGTGGCATCGCTGGTGCTGGTGCGCCTGCTGCTCAACTGGTACGTGCTCGACTATAGCTTCGGCACCACGCCGATCGTGAACGGGCTGGTGCTGGCGTACGCCCTGCCCGCCGCCTGTTTCGCGCTTGCCGCCCGCATTTCCTGCGCCGCGGCGACGACCTGACCGTGGTGGTGCTGGAAGCCGGGGCCATCGCCTTTGCCACCGTTTTCGTGGCGCTGGAGATCCGTCATTGGCACGCGACCGGCGACCTCGCCGCCGGCAGTGATCTGCTGGAGATCGGGCTGCACGTCTCCGCCCTGGCGGCGCAGGCAGTGGCCGGCCTGTTCCTCGCGCGGCGAACCGGACGGCGCGTGTTCTCCGTCGCCTGGCGCATCCAGGGCGTGGTCGCCCTCATGGTCGGTGCCGTGCTGCTGATCGCCAATCCGATCTGGGCGGACCTGCGCGCCAGCCATGCAGCACTTGCCTTCGCCTATTTGATCCCGGCCGTGCTGGCCGGCCTGGTCATGACCCAGCGTGAAACGCGGCCCGTCCTGAAGCCGCTCGGCGTCTATGCGCTGATGGCCGGTTTTGTGTGGTTGACGCTGGAGATCCGATTGATGTTCCACCCCGGCGAACGCCTTGGCCGGGCGGATCAGGCGGATGCGGAACTGTGGACGTACTCGGGGGTCTGGCTCGCCTATGGTGCCGCGCTGATGGCGGCTGGCATCCTCTTCAACCTCCGCGCGGTGCGGTTGGCGGCGCTGGCGGTGATCGCCGTCGTGGTGGCGAAGGTATTCCTGCTCGACATGGCCGATCTGGGCGGGTTGTGGCGGGTGCTGTCGTTCCTTGGCCTTGGGCTGAGCCTGATTGCGCTGGGGGCTATTTTCCGCCGCTTCGTCGTGAGTGCGCCATCCCTCAGCGTGCCGCCACCCGCCCCAGAAACGCCGCCAGCGCCGCCGTAACCGCCTGCGGCTGCTCTTGCTGCACCCAGTGCCCGGCGCCGTCGACCAGCACCGGGGCGGCCATATCGCGGCAGGCGTGCCGCATCCGCGCCAGCGCGCCGGGCGTCTGCTCGATGCCCCAATCGTGCCGCCCGGCCAGGAACATCGCGGGCACATCGATCTTGCGGCCGGCGAACATCTGCTGTTCCGCCACGAACGCCGCCTCGAACCGGCAGCGGTACCAGTTCAGCCCGCCCTGGAACCCGGTGCGGCCGAACTCCTCGGCGTAGACTGCCAGCTCTGCTTCGCTCAGCCAGCGGCACGCGGCGATCTGTTCCGTCGACGGCATTGTGGCCGCCACCGTCGCCGCCATGTCGGCCGCGTGGTCCATGATGTAGTAGGTTGGCATCGCCGCCAGCGCCTCGGCGGTCCAGCCGGCCAGGGGGAAGGGCTGGTTGCCCGGCCAGTCGGCCGATTTGTGGTGGTAGTAGGCGCGCAGGAACGCATGCAGCCCCTGCGATGCGGCCATCATGTCGGCATTGGCCGCGCGGGTGGAATAGTAGCGCTGATAATGTTTGCGCGGCCGCTCCAACCCGGCCAATGCCGCGTCGATATCCATCGCCGGAGCGCCCGGCAGCGCTGGTGCCCCGGCAAACGGCGCGCTCAACAGCACGAGCGAGCGATACACGTCCGGGCGCAGCAATGCGCTCCACCCCGCCACCGAGGCGCCGAAATCATGCCCGACGACGCAGGCGACCTCGTCATACCCCAGCGCCCGCACCAGCCCGAAGGCGTCGCGCGCCAGGTTGGCCATGCGGTAGCTGGCGATGTCGCCATCGTATGACGGATCCCAGCCGGTGGTGCGCCCATAGCCGCGCTGGTCCGGCGCCACCACGTGATAGCCGGCCTGCGCCAGCCCAGGCAGCACGCGGCGCCACGACCAGGCGAGCTCGGGGAAGCCGTGCAGCAGCAGCACCAGGGGCCGGCCAGGCGTCTCGAACCCGGCCTCCAGAATGTGCATGTCCAGGCCGTTGACGCCCGGCAGCATGCGCGACCGCACCGCTTGGGGCAGGGTCAGCGGGCTCACAGCCGCACCACCCGCACCACGGCGATGATCATGTGCAGACCGGCCATGCACAGCGACAGCGGCAGGCGCATCGACAGCCACCATTCTGGCGCCACGAAGCGCCGCCCCAATTCACGATCCACCCACAAACACGCCAGGAACAGCCCCGACAGCCCCGCCACCGCCCCCGGTCCCATGAACATCGCCGCCGCCCACCCCGCCAGCGCCGGCAGCACCGCGACCCCCAGCCAGAATGGCAAGTCCCGCGGGTGCCCGCGCGACACCGCGATCCCCCACCAGGACCCGCCCAGGAAACTCAGGATCACCGCGCCATAGATCCCCGCGGCGCGGAATGCCAAATCCTGTTCCGGCCGCCGTGCCAGCAGCAGCACGCCGAGCGCCAAGATGGTGGGCAGCAATCCGGCGGCACCCAGAACCAGGGCGGCCCGTGGCGGCAACTTGGCACGATCGATCATGCGCCAGCCTAACCCGCGCCATTGCGTTGCGTCAGGGGGGCGAGACGGCCACCCGGATTTGACGCCGGCACGGCGCCGCCGCAGGCTGCGATAAGGCCGAGAAACGCCAGGAGCCCCTCATGACGCAAGCCGCCCGGCAGATGGCCTTCATCAACCTCGCCCACGCGTTCACCCATTACGGGTTGCTGATCCTGCCCACTGCCGTGCTGGCGATCGTGCTGATGCCCGACGGGCCGTTCGGCGACGACTACGAGCTGATCCTGCCGCTGGCCACCGGGGGGTTCGTGCTCTACGGCCTGCTGTCGCTGCCGCAGGGCTGGTTGGCCGCACGGCTGGGGCGTCGGAACCTGATGACGGCGTTCTTTCTCGGCGCCGGGCTGTCGATGATCGCCACTGGGCTGGCGAGCACGCCGCTGATGCTGGGCCTCGCTTTGGCGGCCACCGGGTCGTTCGCGGCGATCTACCATCCGATCGGCACCGCGATGCTGGTCGATGCCGCGGGGGAAAAGCCGGGGCGGGCGATCGGGCTGAACGGCGTGTTCGGCAATATCGGTGTTGCCATGGCGCCCATGGTCACCGCTTTCGT
>JBBQOT010000533.1:0-3090 GCA_038331165.1 Acetobacterales bacterium | reverse complement strand
GTTTCCGGCAATGGCCTGCGCCAGCCCGTCATTACCGCCCGCATGGCGCGCACCAGCGCCGGCTTGCTCGCCGAGACCGAGGGGGCCGATGCCGCCGCCGGCGAATATGCCCGCGCCGTCGCCGTTTTCGCCCAGGCCCTGCCGGACAGCCGCCCGGTCGCCGAGACCCTGTTGTTGCGCGCCGGCCAAATGGCGCGTGCCGGTCAAGTGGAAGGCGCCGACGATGTGTGCCTGCGCGCCGTCAAGCTGCTGCGCCAATTGCGCATCGGCGCCGATCCGCAGTTGCTCAGCCCATGTCTCGATGCCTTCGCCGCCGCCGCCCGGGCGCGCCCCGGCGAAAGCCAGAAATGGCTGATCGAGATGTTCGAGGCCGCTCAGCTTGCCCAAGGCGGCGTCACCAGCCAACAGATCGCCCAGGCCACCGCTCGCCTGTCCGAGAACGCCCGTGACCCCAAGGTCGCCGCCGCCATCCGTGCCCGCGAGGATATCCGCGCCCGCCTCGCCGACCTTTACCGCGAACGCGACCAGCTCGAACCATCAACCGCTGGCGGCAACTCCCCCTCCACCTCGCCCGAGCTCGACGCCCGCATCGCCAAAGCGCAGGAGGAGGCCGCCGAGGCCGAGTCGACGCTGCAGGCCGCGTCACCCAACTATGGCCAGCTGGTGCAGCAGGTCGCCCCGGCGGCCGATGTACTGGCCGCACTCGCCCCAGGTGAGGCCTTTGTCTCACTCACGCTCAGCGACACCGGCGGCTGGGCCTTCGCCCTGCGCGATGGCAAGGTTCAGGCTGCGCCGATCCCCGGTGGCCTGCCAGAGATCGGCAATCAGGTGCGCCGCGTGCGCGCCAGCATCGAGAATACCACCGGCACCCCGCCACCTTTCGACATCGAAGCAGCGCAGGCGATCTATCGCGCCACCCTGGCCGGCCTGGAGTCGACGCTGCAGGGTGCCGATGCCATGGTCATCGTGCCCGCCGGCCCGTTGCTGTCGCTGCCCTTCGAACTGCTGTTGACCGGCCCGGCAACCCAAGATGAGCTGGCCACCGCGCCGTGGCTGCTGCGCCGCGCCAGCATCGCCCATGTGCCCGCCGCGGCAAACTTCGTCTCGCTGCGCAAGGTCGCCGGCAATTCGCGCGCCGCCCGCCCGTGGTTCGGCTTCGGCGAATTCCGCCCAGTCACGCTGGCCCAGGCCACCCGTACCTTCGGCCGCGAATGCGCCGACAGCGCCCGCCTTTATGCCGGGCTGCCGCCGCTACCGTTCGCCCGCGCCGAACTCGACGCCTCCCGCCGCCTGCTCGGCGCGGAGCCCAGCGAAACCCTGCTCGGCCCCGCCTTCACCGTTCCCGGCGTGAAGCGCGCCAGCCTCAAGGATTTCCGCATCCTTCACTTCGCCACTCACGCCCTGCTGCCAGCCGAACTGCGCTGCCAGGCCGAGCCAGCGATCGTGACCTCCGCACCTGCCGGGGCCGCCGATGCCGCCGGCTCGCTGCTCACCGCCTCGGCCATCCTGGAACTCGATCTCGACGCCGACACGGTGATCCTGTCGGCCTGCAATTCCGGCGGCCCGGGCGGCACCACGGCGGGTGAGAGCCTGTCGGGCCTGGCGCGCTCTTTCTTTTATGCCGGCGCGCGCTCGCTGCTGGTCACCCACTGGTCGGTCAACGACCAGATCGCCGCTTACCTGGTGGCCGACTCGCTGCGCCGCCTCGGCGCCACCCCGGCGCTTGGCATCACCGGCGCCATGCGCGCCGCCCAGCTCGGCATGCTCGACGAGGCCGGGAAAGGCCTGGTGGGCGAGGTCGCCCATCCCTTCTACTGGGCGCCCTTCGCGGTGATTGGCGAGGGTGGCAAGCGGCCCGGCGCCCAACAGGCAGCAGTTTCGGTCTCCGCGCCAGCCGGTCTATAAGCACTTGGCATGGCGGGCCCGATGCGGCCGTTGGCTGCACGGAAGGAGTACGGATGGAGGACGGCAAGCTCGGCAAGTATGAGATCTCGGGCATCCTGGGCAAGGGTGCCATGGGAACAGTCTATGACGCTCGCGATCCGGTCATTGACCGCCGCGTTGCCATCAAGACCCTCACGCTGCCCGACAGCACCGACACCGAGACGCAGGAGGAACTCGCCCGGTTCAAGCGCGAGGCGCAGGCCGCCGGGCGCCTCACCCACCCCAATATCGTCGGCGTTTTCGACTACGGCGAGACCGCCAAGCTTGCTTACATCGTCATGGAGTTCGTCGACGGCCCTTCGCTGAAGTCGCTGCTCGACAAGAACGAACGCTTCCCGACCGCCGAGACCGTACGGATCATGGAGGCGCTGCTCGCGGGCCTGCAGTTCAGTCACGACCGCGGCGTGGTGCACCGCGACATCAAGCCCGCCAACGTGATGCTCACCCGGGGCGGACAGGTGAAGATCGCCGATTTCGGTATCGCCCGGATCGAAAGTAGCAGCATGACCCAGGCCGGCACCATCATGGGCACGCCAGCCTATATGTCGCCCGAGCAGTTTATGGGTCAGACCGTCGACGCTCGGACCGACATCTATTCGACCGGCGTGGTGCTCTACCAGATGCTCACTGGAGAGCGCCCGTTCGAGGGCAGCATGACGGCGATCATGCACAAGGTGCTGAACGTCGCCCCGCCCCGACCGTCGGAACTGTCGGTCACCGCACCGGAAACGCTCGACGGCGTTGTCGCACGCGCAATGGCCAAACGCCCAGAGCAGCGATTCGCCTCGGCCACTGAATTTGCCCAGGCGGTGCGCGCCGCCTTCGAAGGGCAGTTGGTCGCCGCCGCGGTCGAAGATTCCGAGGCGACAATGGTCGCCGCCCCGCCGCCGCCGCCGCCGCCCGCCGCCGGCTCAGCCCAGACGGCCCGCACGCCCAAGCCTGCCGCCGCCGCGTCGGCTCCCGCAAGCCACAACCTCACACCGCTGCTGGCAGGTGTCGGAGCCCTCGTATTGGCCGCTGCCGGTGGCGGCTGGTACTGGTTTGCCGGCCGCTCGCCGGCTCCGATCAGCACCGCCGCCGTCACCGCCGCGCCGATACCAGTCCCAACACCGGTCACACCGCTGCCGTCCGCCCCGCTGCCGTCAA
>JBBQOT010000532.1:0-3107 GCA_038331165.1 Acetobacterales bacterium | reverse complement strand
CAGCAACTCCAGCCCCAACGGCCCCAACCGCGGATCGGTGCGATGCTGCGTCAGCACGGCGCCAACGCTGGCCCGCGCAAACGGCACCCGCGCCCCCACGCCCACCGACGAGGTCGTCACGACAGCCCCAAACTGCCCGGTGCGGGCACAGCGGCCGATCAACGAGAAAGTCATGGTGCACTCTCCAAAGTAAGCAAAAGGCCGGGGCTTCGCCCCAGACCCCACCAGAGGTCCGAGACCCCTGGACCCTCATCCCTTAGGTGATGGGGTCTGGGGCCGCCGGCCCCAGCGGGTGCAGGGCAGAGCCCTGGCCTTCGTCCTTGCCTAATATAGCAACGACTTGTCCAGCACGTTGCGCATCTCCCCCAAACGCCCATCCGCCCAGCACAACAGGTTATGGCGGAAAATCTCGGTGATGCGCCGATTCTCCGAGGTCACCGTGCTGGCCGAATGCGGCGAGATCAACACGTTCGGCATGTCCCACAGTGGTGACTCCTTCGCCAAAGGTTCCACCCGCGCCACGTCCAGCGCCGCAAAACCGAGCTTGCCGCTCGCCGCCGCCTCGATCAGCGCATCCTCATCCACCACCGTGCCGCGCGCGATGTTCACGAACGCCACCCCCCGTGGCATGGCAGCAAACGCGGCGGCATCAATCAGGTTCGCGGTCGCCGCCGTGTGCGGCACCGTCACCACCACCGCATCCGCCTGCGCCAGTGCGGTGTGCATTGCGGCCGTCGGCACCACCGCATCGAACAGGTCGTTATGCGCCCGCACCTTCGCGGGGTCGCGCGCCACCGCCACCACCCGCATGTCGAAGGCCCGCGCCAGCCGCGCACAACCGCGCGCCAGGTCGCCGGCGCCGATCGTCACCAGCGTCCGCCCCGCCACCTCCTCGCCGCACATGCGCACCCAGGAATGCGCCTTCTGCTCCGCCCTCAAATGCCCCAGCCCCCGCCAGTGCGACAGCAGCGCCATGAACACGAACTCCGCCAGCGGCCGCGCGTGCACCCCGCGCGCCGTGGTCACCAGCACGTCCCGGTCGGCCAACCCCAGCGTGGCCACCGCAGCACCCACCCCCGTGCTGGTCGTCTGGATCCACTTCAACCCGCCCAGATGCGGCAGGTCCTCCACCACCGGCAGGTCCCACAGGATATCCGCCGCCCCCAGCATCTCCACCCAGCGCGCCTGCTGCAGCGGCGTGCGCGCAAAATCCGCCCCCTTGTGGTCTGCCACATACCGCACCGGCGGCAACAGCGCGGGGTCGTACAGCACCTCGATATCGCGATGGGTCTCGCGGATGGATGCGACATGCTCAGCTTCGAGCGGCGAGGCGATCATGATGGTATGGGTCATCCCCCCTTCTAGCGCGCGGGCCGCCGCCGTGTAGAGTCCACGCGACCCGTGATGACCAACGCCATCGACGCCGATTGCGCCGCCCGCTCCCACCCCGTCCGGCCGATACGCTGGTTGGATGCACGAGCAAGGAAGCAGTTCTTTTTTGTAAAAAAGAACCAAAAAACTTCTCGACCTTCTCAGCCTTAAATGGATGGAAGTTTCTTTGCTTCTTTCTTTTCAAAGAAAGAAGACCTGCCTTGCCTGACCTACCTCAAATCCGCTCCCAGAACCCGCTCTCCTCGTCCAGCCGCTCGTGCTCGATCGCGCGAAAATCCATCACCGACACAATGCCTGCCACTTTGCCATGCACCACCACCGGCAGGTGGCGGAATCCGCCGTCATGCATCAACCGCAAGGCGTCGATCGCGGAATGGGTGGGCAGCATATGCTCAGGGTTGTGCGTCATCACGTCGCTGAGCCGCGTATGCGTCGGGTTGCGCCCCTCGGCCAGCAGCCGCACCGCATCGCGGCCGGTGAAGATGCCCGCCAGCCTTCCCTCGGCATCCACCACGATAATCGCGCCGATGCGATGATGGTGCATCTCCTGGCAGGCCTGCTGCACCGTCGCGGTGCCGTGCAGGGTCACCGGCTTGCGCCGTATCACGTCGCCGATCTTCCGTTGGGCCATTTCTGCCTCCTGAACGTCGTAGGCTACCATGACAGCACGATGACACACGGGCGTTGATCTGCCTCAACCCCGCTTCCCATCCCACCGCACCCCGCCGTAGTCTCACTGCAACGACAGCGGAGGGCGCACAATGACCGTCAAACTCGGCAATGGCGACTGGGCCTACGAACCGGTCGAGGGCTGGGCCAAGCTGCCGCCCGGCTGGTCGTTCAAGGAGATCGGCGCGGTCGGCACCGACCGGCAAGACAACGTCTACGTCTTCAACCGCGGCGAACACCCGATGATCGTCTTCGACCGCGACGGCAATTTCCTGAAATCCTGGGGCGAGGGAGTCTTCCCCCGCGCCCACGGCCTGCACATGGCGCCCGACGACACGATCTGGCTGACCGACGACGGCGACCACACCGTGCGCCAGTGCACGCTTCACGGCAAAATCCTGCTCGAAATCGGCATCCCCGGCCGGCCCGCCCCCTACATGAGCAACCAGCCCTTCCACCGCTGCACCCATACCGCCCTGTCGCCCACCGGCGACATCTACGTCGCCGACGGCTACGGCAACGCCGCGGTACACAAGTTCAACCCCAAGGGCCAGCTGCTGAAATCCTGGGGCGCCCCCGGCACCGACCCCGGCGAGTTCAACATCGTCCACAACATCGTCTGCGACGACGAAGGCTGGGTCTACGTCGCCGACCGCGAGAACCACCGCATCCAGGTCTTCGACGGCGACGGCCGCTACGAAACCCAGTGGAACAACCTGCACCGCCCCTGCGCCCTGTTCATGCCAAAAGGCTGCCAGCACTGCCTGGTCGGCGAACTCGGCCCCGGCATGCCGGTGAACCGCAACATGCCCAATATCGGCCCGCGCATCTCGGTACTCGACCGCACTGGCAAGCGCATCGCCCGCCTCGGCAACCCCGCCGGATTCGGCATGGACCCCGACCGCTTCATGGCCCCGCACGGCTTGGCCATAGACAGCCGCGGCGATCTCTATGTCGGCGAGGTCTCCTGGACCAACTGGCCCAACTACTACCCCGACCAGCCTCGCCCCGAGGGCCTGCGCTCGCTGCACAAGTTCCGCAAGGTC
>JBBQOT010000531.1:0-3120 GCA_038331165.1 Acetobacterales bacterium | reverse complement strand
GATGAAGCCGCCCCCGATGATGGCGATGCGGGACATGGGCGTTTCCTCCGTCAGGGCGTCACGACATTGCGCGGCCATTCGGCGCGCAGTTCCGGCACTGCCTCGGCCGCCACGGCGATGGCGTGCAACTTGGGGCAGTGTGCGGCGAACCACGGGCGGTTCGGCCGCCACTTCGTCATCACGCCGATATAGATGTCTATGGCGGTGAACTGCGTGCCGGTGAACCACGGGCTGCCGGCGGCATGTTCCACCATGCCCCACAGGCGCTGGGCGTAGTCGTCCACCCGCGCCTTGAAGCCTGGCTGTGCGGCCGCGTCGACTACGAAGCGGGCGGGATCGTCGGCATAGGTGAAGGTGGGGTAGACATTGGCCACCGTGAACACCAGCCAGCGCAGGAAGCCGGGCCGCGCCGGGTCGCCCACAGGCGGCACCAGCGTGCGCCCCACGCCGAAATCGGCCAGATGCAGCGTGATGGCGGCACTTTCGGTCATCACCGTGCCGTCGGGCAGTAGCAGCGTCGGCAACTGGGTGATCGGGTTCAACGGCGCCAGCCGCGCGCGGGCCTGCGGCGAGGTGAAGGGGTTGGCCACATCCTCCACGGCATAGGGCAGGCCGTACCAGGCCAGCTGTAACTCGACGATAGCCGAGCCCCAACCGGGGCGGGCGAATAATGTGTACATGGTTGGCCTCCTCCGATGACGGCACGCTACCGCGCGCGGCAGCCGCGTGCCAGCGCGCACGGCCCAGGCTTGCGCCCCTGCCGTCGCTTCGCCACCTTCCCGCCATTACGGAAGGGTCGGACATGAAGCGCATCGCCATACTGGACGACTGGCAGGGCATCGCCGAGGCCGCCGCCGACTGGGCGCCAGTGCGGGCGAAGGCCGAGTTGGTGTTCTTCCACGACCATCTCGGCGGCCCCGACCAGGTGGTCGCCGCCCTGGCTGGCTTCGACGCCGTGGTGGCAATGCGCGAGCGCACCCGGCTGCACGCCGACGTGATCACCCGCCTGCCGAAGTTGAAGCTGCTCAGCTTCACTGGCGCGCGCAACGCCGCCGTCGATATCGCAGCCTGCACCGCGCAGGGCATCGTGGTGTGCAACACCGCCACCTCGCGCAGTTCGCACGGCACCGCCGAATTGACCCTCGGCCTGATCCTCGCCGCCCAGCGCCACATCGCGACCGGCGATACCGAGATGCGCGCCGGGCGCTTTCAGGCCCATGTGCCGCCAGGGGCCGAGATCGCCGGCAGCACGCTCGGCCTGGTCGGGCTGGGCAATATCGGCAGCCGGGTCGCCGGATATGCGAAGGCGATGGAAATGACCGTGATCGCCTGGAGCCAGAACCTTACCGCCGAGCGCGCCGAAGCTGCCGGCGCCTTCAGGGTGGAGAAGGCTGAGCTGTTTGCCCGCGCCGACGTGATCAGCGTGCACCTGGTGCTGTCGGAGCGCACCCGCCACATCGTCGGTGCCGCCGAGATTGCGGCGATGCGGCCCGGTGCCTTGCTGGTCAACACCTCGCGCGGGCCGCATGTCGACACCGATGCCCTGTTGGTGGCGTTGGAGGCCGGACGCATCCGGGCGGCGATCGATGTCTATGACCAGGAGCCGTTGCCGGCCGACCATCCGTTGCGCCGCGCGCCAGGGACGCTGCTGACCCCGCATCTCGGCTATGTCACCGCCGAGAACATGCCTGAACTTTATCGCAGCAGTGCCGAGAACCTTGTTGCCTGGCTCGCAGGCAGACCGGTGCGGGTGGTCAACACCGCTTGACGTCAGGAGGCTGAGCCATGGCGATGCGCCGAACGACCCTGATCGCACTCAGTGCCGCAGCGGTCGGCGTGGCGGCCGCCGGCGGCGGCGTCGCACTGGCCGCGCGCAGCGGCCGTAACAGCTGGCAACGCGCCCAGGCCGAGGTGCGGCGGCCGCCGGGGCGCGGGCTGGCCGGCATGGCGGCGCGGCACGAGTTGGTGCGCCTGGCGACCTTGGCGGCCAACAGCCACAACAGCCAACCCTGGCGTTTCGTTGCCGAGGAGGCGCGCATCGTCGTGCTGCCCGACCTCGCCCGGCGCTTACCGGCGGTCGATCCAGATGACCACCATCTTTTTGCCAGCTTGGGGGCGGCGGTGGAGAATATCGTCCAGGCGGCGCCGCTGCTCGGCCTGCTCGCCGCCCCGCACTTCGTGTCCGACAATGGCGGCCGGATCGAGATCCGCCTGACCACTGCCGCCGAGGCCGGGTCGCCGCTCGCCGCCGCGATCGCGCTGCGGCAATGCACCCGCGCTGCCTATGGGGTGCGCCCGGTAGCCGCTGCCGATCTCGCGGCCCTCGAAGCCGCGGGCAGCCTCGACGGCGTGCGCATCGCCCTGCTTACCGCCCGCCCGGCGCTGGATGCGATCGCCGAGCAGGTGGTCGCCGGCAATACTGTTCAGATGCGCGATCCCGCCTTCATGGCCGAGCTGATCGCTTGGCTGCGCTTCAGCTACAGCGATGCCGTTGCCACGGGGGACGGGTTGTTCGCCGCCACCACCGCCAACCCCGTGCTGCCATCCTGGCTGGCACGGCCGATGCTGGGGCTGATGTTCACCGAAGCGGCCGAGAACGCCAAGTATCGCGCCCACATGGCCGGTTCGGCCGGGGTTGCCGTATTCGCCGCCGCGACGGACACGCCAGCAGGTTGGGTTGCGGCCGGACGTGCTTATCAGCGCTTCGCGTTGCAGGCGACCGCACTCGGCCTGCGCCATGCCTTCGTCAACCAGCCGGTCGAGGTGGCCTCGCTGCGCGCCGGATTTGCAGCCCTGGTCGGGCTGGGCGGCCGGCGGCCCGACCTGGTGGTGCGGTTCGGCCATGGCGATGCGCTGCCCTATGCGCTGCGTCGCCCGGTCGCGGCAGTACTGGCCAGCGGTCCTGCTTGACCCGAACGCCTCGCGGTGCATTGACTGCCGGCCGCCAACCACCACACCCGAGGAAACCCGCCATGCGCGCATGGGCCGTCGTCGAGAATGAGAAGCCGCTTGTGGAGATCGAGCTGCCCACGCCGGAACCCACAGGGACCGAGGTGCTGCTGGAAACCACCTATTGCGGCGTCTGCCACTCCGACATTCACATCTGGGAGGGGCGCTACG
>JBBQOT010000530.1:0-3123 GCA_038331165.1 Acetobacterales bacterium | reverse complement strand
TCGGGCACGCGGGGCAGGCCTAACCTCAATGAATGGAAGTCTTTTTGCTTCTTTTTCTACAGAAAAAGAAGATTCTTCATTCCTAGTGCTTTAGTTTCTGATTTAGAAGGAATCCAACTTGGCACAGCATCCGCTGGTCTCGACCAACTGGCTCGCCGAACGTCTGTGCAAGCCCGGCATTGTGGTGTTCGACACCACGAAATACCTGCCGAACGAGCCGAAGGACGGGCGCGCTGAATTCGCGCTGGCCCATATTCCTGGCGCGCGGTTTTTCGATATCGACGCCATCGCCGACCCCGACACCACGTTGCCGCACATGGTGCCCTCGGCCGGACGGTTCGGGCAGATGCTGTCCGCCCTCGGCGTGTCCAACGACAGCACCGTGGTGTTCTACGACCAGAAGGGCCTGGCCTCGGCGGCGCGTGGCTGGTGGATGATGGGGCTGTTCGGCCACGACCGTGCCGCGGTGCTGGATGGCGGGCTGCCGATGTGGCGTGCCGAGGGCCGCGCGGTTGAGACCGGCGATCCCGGCCCTGCCCCGGCCGCATCGTTCCGGCCCGATTTCCGCGCGACCCGCCTGCGCGGCGTTGGCGACCTGCTGGCGAACGTGGCGAGCGCGGGCGAATTGGTGCTGGACGCCCGCGCCGCCGGGCGCTTCACCGGCGCGGTGCCGGAACCGCGCGCCGGCATGCGCTCGGGCCACATCCCCGGCAGCGCCAACCTGCCCTATACCGACCTGCTCGCCGCCGACCAGACGCTGCTGTCGCCCGCCGCCCTGCGTGCGAAGCTGGCCGCGGCCGGGGTGGATGGCAGCCGGCCAGTGGTCACCTCCTGCGGCAGCGGCGTGACGGCGTGCATCCTGACCTTGGCATTGACCCTGGCCGGCCTGCCCGCCGGTGCCGTGTATGACGGGTCCTGGACCGAATGGGGTGGGCGGCCCGACACGCCCGTGGAGACCACGTGAGATGAACGACAAGTCCGACGGCAAAGCCTACCTGACCCGCCTGTCCCATACCGGCCGCGCCGGCACCAATGTGCGCGGCTTCGTCAACGTGCCGGTGCATCGCGGCTCCACCATGCTCTACGCCGACATGGCCGAGCGGGTGGCGGCGGCGCAGGACCGCTTCGA
Source organism: Acetobacterales bacterium (assembly GCA_038331165.1). Classification (GTDB taxonomy): domain Bacteria; phylum Pseudomonadota; class Alphaproteobacteria; order Acetobacterales; family Acetobacteraceae; genus CAMDGX01. The sequence continues at coordinate 1,994 of JBBQOT010000530.1, read as the reverse complement.
GCAGAAGCCGCATTACGGCACCGGCGGCAACGCCACCCACTGGGCGCTGGAAAACGTGGTCGCCGAAATCGAAGGCGGCACGCGCTGCCAGATCGTGTCCACCGGGCTTGCCGCCGTCACCGTGCCGCTACTGGCCTATCTCAAGGCCGGCGAGCACGTGCTGATGCCCGATAGCTGCTACGGCCCGGCGCGCAACTTCTGCGACAGCTTCCTGACCAAGATGGGGATATCAACCACCTACTACGACCCCTGCATCACCGGCGAGGCAATCGCGTCGCTGTTCCAGCCGAACACCACGGTCCTCTACCTGGAAAGCCCCGGCAGCCACACCTTCGAGGTGCAGGACGTGCCGGCGCTCGCCGCCGTCGCCCGCGCCCGCGGTGCCAAGGTGCTGATGGACAACACCTGGGGCATCCATCACTTCCAGCCGTTCAAGCATGGCGTGGATGTCTCGATCCAGGCGCTGACCAAGTATGTCGTCGGCCATTCCGACGTGCTGCTCGGCTCGATCACGGTGAACACCCGCCAGGATTGGGAGCTGGTGCGCGGCACCGCGTCAATCCTGGGCCAGTATGCCAGCCCCGATGATTGCTGGCTGGCACTGCGCGGCGCCCGCACCATGGGCGTGCGCATGGAACGCCAGGAGAAATCGGCGGTCGAGGTTGCCGCCTGGCTGGCTGGCCGGCCTGAAGTGAAGTCGGTGCTGCACCCCGCTTTGCCCGGCGCGCCCGGCCACGATATCTGGAAGCGCGACTTCACCGGAGCGTGTTCGCTGTTCGGCGTGGTGTTCCGCGACGACATCGCCCGCGAATCGGTGCACGCCATGGCCAATGCGCTGCAACTATTCGGCAAGGGCGCCTCGTGGGGTGGCTTCGAAAGCCTGGCACTGCCCTCCGGCGCCATTACCCGCACCGCCGGCAGCGGCCAGTTCGGCGGCGAGATGATGCGCCTGCATGTCGGGCTCGAAGACGTGGACGACCTTACGGCCGACCTGGAGCAGGGCCTCGTGGTGCTGAACGCGCGACGGTAACACCGACCCGCGAATAATTTTGTTCGCGTCGGCGTCGGTCTGGGGCACCCTTCGACGCAGTGGGGGAGAGTAAAATGGGCTTGTGGAACGACATCACCGTCAAGGCATGGAACGCCAACCAGATGGTCTATGCCATGGACCAGATGGCGACCGCAGGGGCCAAGGCGCCGAACGGGTGCACCGCCGGATATTGTTTCGGACTGGCCGCAGTATGGGCACGGCTGAAGTGGCGGCTGAGCGAATACGACTACGATCGCAATTCCTATGAATACAGCGGCACCGATTGGCTCGCGGTAAAGGTGCAGAAAGCCTACGACACCGAACTGGCCAAGGCGTCCTCAACCTGGACGCCGGTCACCAGGGCGCTGGCCGTCGCCGACATGAAGCTGGTCTACGGCAAGTCGCAAACCTCGCCCACCTCGGTGCACGGGTCTGGCCTGTTCAACGTGCTCGAAAACGGCGACCAGGTGGCCGGCACCAAGGGCGGCAACGGCATCTACATCATCGGCGTCAACGGCACCTACGGCGCGCATGCCTTCACGATTCTCAACGCGAGCGACCGCTACTGGTACCTGTTCGACGGCAATTACGGCCTGTTCAAAATGCAGGGCAACGGCGCGTTCAAGGACTTCCTGGTCTGGTACATCGGCGCCCAAGGAACCAAATACAGCAGCAAATACGGCGCGGAATGGATGCTCGCCTGCGCGGTGCCAACCTGGGTGCAAACCTGAAGCCACCGCGCCGCGGGGGAGACAGCGGGCGCGGATCGTCCTAAATCCCGCACCATGCCCAGCACCGCCGAACTCGCCCCATACGCCCACTATGCCCTCACCGACGCCGTGCTCCCCGAACTGCCGCACCACTACCGTGGCAAGGTGCGCGAAAACTACGACCTGCCAGACGGCCGCCGCATCATCATCGCCACTGACCGGCTGTCGGCCTTCGACCGCATCCTCACCGCCGT
>JBBQOT010000529.1:0-3125 GCA_038331165.1 Acetobacterales bacterium | reverse complement strand
GCCGGTTTTGCTGGCGACGGTGACGGTGATGACGAAGACGGGGGCGTGGGAGGGGCCGAGGCGGGAGGCCATCGCGTAGGCCGGGAGCGGCAGGCCGCGGCCCTGGGCCCATTCCTGGAGCGCGGTTTTGGCGTCTTTCGGGGGTTCGGCCTGGTCGGTCATGGCGGGTTCCCAGGCGCGGCGGACGAAGCGGCGGGCGGGCGCGATGCCGCCGTCGAGGTAGAGGGCGCCGAGGGTGGCTTCGGTGGCGTCGGCCAGGACGGTGGCGCGGCGGCGGACGCCGGCACGGGATTCGCCGGGGGCGACATCGAGCACGGCGGGCAGGCCGGCGTGTTCGGCGATGGTGGCGAGCACGGGTTGGGAGACGAGGTGGGCGAGGCGGCGACCGAGGGCGCCTTCCTGTTCGTGCGGGAAGCGTTCGGCGAGCCATTCGGCGATCAGCAGGCCGAGCACGCGGTCGCCGATGAATTCGAGGCGTTCGTTGGAGCCGGTACCTTTTGCGTGCCCATGGGGGGCGTGTCCATGGGGACGCCCGGGGCGGACGGCGGCGGCGGAGCGGTGGGTAAGGGCTTCGCGTAGCAGATCGGGGCGGGCGAAGCGGTGGCCGAGGATGGCTTCGGCGGCGGTTGCCGATGCGTCGCGCAGGTCGGCCGGGGGGGCGCCTGCGGCCGCGTCGGTCGGGCGGGTCAAGTGATGCCCGAGAACAGGCGCGACCAGCGGATTTGGGCCGGCCACTGCCAGACCTGCCACCATGGCCACTGGGCATCGACCGAGAAGAAGATGAACTCGGCGCGGCCGACCAGGTTCTGCAGCGGGATGAAGCCGACACCGCCGGAGGGGTCGCGGCTGTCGGAGGAGTTGTCGCGGTTGTCGCCCATGGCGAAGACGTGGTCGGCGGGCACCTTGAATTCGGGCGTGTCGTTGAGGCCGCCGCTGTCGCCCATTTTGACGATGTCGTGCACCCGCCCGCCGGGGAGGGTTTCGGCGAAGCGGCGCACCTGGACGCGCACCACGCTCTCCTGCGCCAGGAAGTCGCCGAGCAGGCGGCGCGGCACCTGTTCGCCGTTGATGAAGAGCTGGCCGGCCTTCATCTGCACCCGGTCGCCGGGCAGGCCGACGATGCGCTTGATGTAGTCGGTGGAATTGTCGCGCGGGACCTTGAAGACGGCGACATCGCCGCGCTGGGGCAGGGATGCGAGGATGCGGCCGGCGAACAGGTTGGGCGCGAACGGCAGGGAATAGCGCGAGTAGCCGTAGCTGTATTTCGACACGAACAGATAGTCGCCGACCAGCAGGGTGGGGATCATTGAGCCGGAGGGGATGTTGAACGGCTCGAACGCCACCGTTCTGATGCCGATGGCGATCAGGCCGGCATAGACGATGGTCTTGATGTTCTCGACGAGCGTGCCGGATGAGCGCTTGGGCATGGAGATGAGGTGTTCCGGTCACGGGATGCTGGCGCGGTGGGCCGGGCAAGGGGCGGATGAACCGCAGGGGCGGCGGTTTGTCAAGGAAGCGGCCGGTTGGGCGGCTATGAGGCGGGCGCGGCGCTGATGATCACCTGGGCGTAGGCATAGGGGTACTCGTCGGTCATGGTCAGGTTGAGCAGCGCCTGCATGCCCGGGGGCGTGAGTGCCGCCAGGCGGATCGCGGCGCCGCCGGTCAGTAACATGGTGGGCTGGCCGCCGTGCAGGTTGACCACGCCGAGGTCGGACCAGAACACCCCGCGGGCGAGGCCGGTGCCCAGCGCCTTGGCGCAGGCCTCCTTGGCGGCGAAGCGCTTGGCGTAGGTGCCGGCGCGGCTGCGGCCGTGGCGGCGTTCGGCGCGGCGGCGCTCCTCGTCGGTAAAGATGCGGCCGGTGAAGCGTTCGCCGAAGCGTTCGAGCGAGCGTTCGATGCGGCGGATGTCGCAGAGGTCGGAGCCAAGGCCGAGGATCATCCGCGCGCGCGCTCGACAGAGTGCACGCATTTGGCGGCGCGCAGGCCGGCGATGACGGTGATCAACTGGTGCAGGTCGCGCACCTCGACGTCGACCAGCATCTCCATGAAGTCGGCCTGGCGGCTGACGATGCGCAGGTTGACCACCTCGCCGTCCTGCTTGGCGATGGCGTTGGTGATGTTGGCGATGGCGGCGCCGTCGTTGTCGGCGATGACGCTGACGCGGCCGGTGTGGCCGGCGCCCTTGGCCGATTGGCCGCGGGCGACGGAGGTGAAGGCGGCGGGCTCCCAGTCGACATCGATGAAGCGTTCGGGCGTGGCGGCGAAGCTTTCCAGGGTGGCGCATTCGCGGGTGTGGATGGTGACGCCCTTGCCGGTGGTGACGATGCCGACGATGCCGTCGCCCGGCAGCGGGTGGCAGCAGCCGGCGTAGTGCACCGCCATCCCGGGGACCAGGCCGCTGATCGGCATCAGCGGCGCGCCGGCGGCGCCGCTGCGCGAGGCAGCGCGGCCGGCCAGGGGGGGCAGCACCTTGGGCGCGCGGGTGGCCTGGCGCAGTTCGGGGTAGGTGGCGGTGACGACGTCGCGCGGGCCGAGATTGCCGTTGCCGACGGTGACGTAGAGGTCGTCGAGGCTGGCCAGCTTGAGCGGCTTGAGTGCGCCTTCCAGCGCGCGTTCGGAGCCGTCGAGTCCGTCGGCGCGGAACGCCTTGGCCAGGGCGCTGCGGCCCTGGTCGCGGTACTGGTCGCGCTGCTGTTGCTGGACGTAGCGGCGGATGCGGGCGCGCGCCTTGCCGGTGGCGACGAAGCGTTCCCATTGCGGGCTGGGGGTGCCGCCGCGGGCGGTCATGATCTCGACCTGGTCGCCGTTCTGCAGCACGTGGCGCAGCGGCAACAGGCGGCCGTTCACGCGGGCGCCGACGCAGGTGTCGCCGACCTGGGAATGCACGGCGTAGGCGAAGTCGACCGGGGTGGCGCCGCGGGGGAGCTGGATCAGCTGGCCCTTGGGCGTGAAGCAGAAGACCTGGTCCTGGTAGAGTTCGAGCTTGGTGTATTCGAGCAGGTCGTCGGTGCCGACGTTGTCGAGGATATCGAGCAGGTCGTCGACCCAGCGCATGCGCGGCGCGTCTTGTCCGGCAGCGTGGGGGCCAGCCTCGGGCCCCTTGTAGGACCAGTGGGCGGCGACCC
>JBBQOT010000528.1:0-3135 GCA_038331165.1 Acetobacterales bacterium | reverse complement strand
GCGCGCGAGTCCTGGTGGGGTTTGGGGCGACGCCCGATCCTTGCTGGATGAGCGTCATTCTTCACAGCGGTTGGTATGAGCCCCAAGGACCGCCGATTCGAACGCCCGTCACGGCAATAGCCCGTCGCGCACCAGCAACCGCAGCACGGTGCGCGCGCCTTCGATGGTCAGGTGCCCGTAGTCAAACTGCAGCGGCGCGCCATCGTCGGCCCGTTCCAGGCATCTTCCATCGTGGCACAGCGTCGCGTGCAGCGAGATGTAACGGACCGGCCGCGGCATCAGGGCGTCGCGCAGGGCGCTGTCGATTGCCTCCTGGGCGACAACCCGGCGGCGCGCGGCGTAGTCCGGCTGGCCGCGCAGCATCCCCAGGGCCAGAAGTTCGGGCAACGCGCCCTGGTACATCGGGATCGGCCCGATCACCGTCACCCGATGCCCCATCCGCGCCAGCGCGTCCAGCGTGCGGCCCAGCCGTTCCGGGTCGTCGACCTTCCAGGCCGCCGCGAGGATCACCCCGTCCAGCCGTGTGCGCGGCAGGAAGGTGTCGAACAGCGCTGCCTTCATCTCGGCGCAGCGCAGCGCCGTCGGCGGGGTGCCGCCGTCGATCATCGGCCGGCACCCCGACCCGGTGGCCACCAGGAAATGGATGTCCGGCAGGGCGGCCTGCAACGCGCCGGTCAGGTGGTTGGCATGGCTGTCACCGAACAGCAGAACATTGGGCCGCACAGGATCGAGGCGCAGGCACGCGGCGGGGTCAAGCGGCGCGGCCGCCCCTCCCAGATCGATGAAACAGGGATTCGCCGTGCCGGTCGCGGCGGGCGGGGCCAGAAAAGCGGCTGTGGCCACGACCGCTGGCGAAAAGCGTCCCGGCACCCCGCTCGACAGGCCGATCAGCCCGCCCGCCACGCCCGCCAGCGCGGCACCGCCCAGGGCGAAGCCGAACGCCGCCCGGCGGGTGGCCAAAACCCGGCCGTCGCGGAATGGCTGTTCGATGAACCACCAGGTGAGCCAGGCCAGCACCAGCCCCAGGCCGATCACCGCCAATTTGTCGATCGTGCCGATGGTGCTGAAGCTGAAACCCAGCACCGCCTTCAAGACGATCAGTGGCCAATGCCACAGGTACAGCGAGTACGAGACCTTCCCCACCAGCACGACCGGCGACAGCGCCAGCAGGCGTCCGGTCAGCGAGGCGCCGCCATCCCGCCCGGCCAGGATGATGCACGCGGCTCCCACGCAGGGCGGCACCGCGGCCCAGCCCGGGAACGGCGTTGCCGCGGTATATGCGAAGCACGGCACGAGTATCAGGGCGAGCCCAGCCGCCGCGGCCACCTCGCGGAACGGCCTGCCGGGCGGCAGCCGAACACCCGGGCAGGCCAGCAGCCCGCCCAGCGCCAGTTCCCAGGCGCGCGTGTGCAACAGGAAGAAGGCGGCGCTGGGCGTGGCGACCACGCCGTGCACCGCAAGGGCGAGCGACGCCACGACCACCGCGCCGATCGCCCATGCCAGCTTGCCGCCCAGCCGCGTCAAGCCCATCAGCAACAGCGGCCAGACGACGTAGAACTGTTCCTCCACCCCCAGCGACCATGTGTGCAACAGCGGCGCGGTCTTCAGCGCGTCATCGAAGTAGCTCGACTGCGACCAGAACAGGATGTTGGACACCGAAAGGGCGGCGGCCAGCATCGAGACGCCAAAATGCTCCATGCGCGACGGCAGCAGCAGCCACCAGCCCACCACGGTGCAGGCGGCAAGCACGAAGTACAGCGCAGGCAGGATGCGCCGCACCCGCCGCTCGTAGAACCGCGCCAGCGAAAACCGCCCCGCCGCCAGGTCGCGCATGATGATCGAGGAAATCAGGTAGCCCGAGATGACGAAGAAAACGTCGACGCCGACAAAGCCGCCGGGAACCTTTGCAATCCCGGCATGAAACGCGAACACGGTCAGCACGGCCACGGCACGCAGGCCGTCAATATCGGGGCGGTATGACGGCAAGGCGGGATCCAGGTGGCGCAATCGAGTGGTCCGATCTTGAAGCGTGAATCCCGCGCGGTAGGAGACTTGGCCCGCACGGTCGAAGGCTAGTGGATGAGCTTTAACGGTTCCATCCGTCAGTTGTTATCCGTGCGCCAGCGTCACCCGCCGGCGCCGGGCGCGTGGCGGCCATGCCGCGCGGCCTCGCTGGTTCGACAGCCCCTCAGCCCCCCAGCCCACTTGCCACACCGCCGGTTGCAACGGCGCCGATAGTTATTAATTGATCCAAATGCTAACCATTTCCGCCTACATCGCCCTCATCCTGGCCCATCTGCGCCAGGCCGTCGCTGCCTTCGCGGCGCGGCTGCAACTCCATAGCTTGGCCTACCACCTGGCCAACTTCCTACACACCCTGGCTCTGCCCGACGAGGTCAAGCAGTGGTCGCTGACCACGCTGCGCGTGCGGCTGGTCCACCGCGAACTGGATCCCCCCCCCTTAATAGTCAAGGTGCAGGGGCTTGGCCCCTGCTGGGGTTTGGGGCGGAGCCCCATCCTTTCCAACCTTTCCTCGAAACACCCTTGCAGCGGTGATAACAGTTAGTTATAATTCTCGAAATGCCAACCATTGCTGCCCGCATCACCCTCATCCTGGCCCATCTGCGCCAGGCCGTCGCCGCATTCGCGGCGCGGCGCGAAGCCACGCCCGATGTCTGGCTCGGCACAACGCTCTTCCTCCCTATCCGCCAATGCGGCCTCCCGGCGCCGCGTCCCGTCGCCACCTGGAACCTTCTCTGCGCCCGCCTCGCCCGCATTGCCACCCGCGTGCAGGCATTGTTCGACCGCTGGCGCGCCGGCACGCTGCCCACCCCGCGCCCGTCGCGTCCCGGGCGCCCATACACGCCCAGCACGGCCCCCCGCCTGCCGGCCACCCGCGCCTGGGTCGTCGTCCAAATCCCCGGCAGCGCCAATTTCGCCACCCAGCTCGAAGCCCTCCTCGCCGATCCCGAGTTCCCGCCCTTCCTCGCCGCCGCTCCACAAGTCGGCCGCCTCCTGCGCCCGCTCTGCCGCATGCTCGGCACCCCCCTTCCACTGCCGCTGGCGCTTCCCAAGCGGCCCTGCGCCCCCCGACCTGCGCGTCCACCACCAACCTCCCCCGCGCCCATCCCCGTG
>JBBQOT010000527.1:0-3137 GCA_038331165.1 Acetobacterales bacterium | reverse complement strand
GGTGGAGAGCGAAGAACACGAGATCACCGTATGGGCCTGCTCGGGGAAGCACCAGACGGCCAAAGAAATACGGCTGATCGCGCGGCGCAAAACCCCACAGGCGATTGAGAAGACACACAAAGACTGGCGACGGCAGGCGAGCCGCAGGCAGCACGCGATCAACCCGCGCAGCTATGTCGCGGCTGAATTCCTGGTGCTGGCAACATCGTTGCCGGTCGAGGATTTTCCGGCCGGCGCCGTGCTTGCAGCCTATCGCCTGCGCTGGCAAATCGAACTGGCATTCAAGCGGCTGAAAACACTGATTAGTGCCTATGGGGCAGAACCCTGACCTTACCGTGCCGTCACTGGACTGTTGCCATGACTGGCCTGCGGCACCCCCCGGTTCAGCGACATGTGCGAATGCACGCAGCGCCACGCCCCGTCGGCCTTGGCGAACACCATCGTCGCCCGCCCGGGCCGGTCGAACCGGCTGCCGTCCTGGTGGAACCCGCTGCTGGTCCACGGTGTCACCGCTACGGCCATTGTCGCATCGGCAGCGGCCAGCACATGGGTGCCGGCCAGGTCGAAGGCGAAATCCGCCGTGCGTGGCCACACATTGTCCCACTGTGTGGCGATCGCCGTCTCCAGCCCCTGGATGACGTCGTTATAGGTGCCGAAGGCGAGCAGGTCGGGGTGCCACATCGGCCGCGCGCTGGCGTAGTCCACCGTGCGCACGAAACCGGAAAACACCTCCAGCCAATCGAGGATGTCGGCGCGGATCGCGGCGTTGGCCAAGGGGAGGTCGGTTGGCAGGGTGGACATGGGCGGCTCCCGATGCGTTGTTCCGTTTCCGGCCATCGCCGTGCCACGTTTTGCCGCCACACATCAAGCGTGATCGCCAAGTCCTTGTTGAACCGACGCGCCCGCGCCAGCTATGCACCGGCCACCACGCTTCAGGAGTCCGCCATGACCCGCCTGTTCTTCGCGGCCCTGCTCGCCCTCCTGCCGCTGCTCGCCGCCGGCACCGCCCGGGCGCAGACCGAGCAGCAGACGCTGGTCGACCGCGCCACGCTGACGGTGCAGGAGATGTTCTCCGATGCGGTGAACCCCGAGGGCCGCCGGTTGCTGAAGAACGCCAAGGGCATGATGATCTGCCCGCGCGTGTTCAAGGCCGGCTTCATCATCGGCGGCCAGGTCGGCAGTTGCGTGCTGGTGGGCCGCCATGACGGCGCCTGGACCAACCCCGCCTTCTATGGCTTCGGCAGCGGCAGCATCGGCTTCCAGATCGGCGTGCAGGATGCGCAGATCGCCTTCATCGTGCTGACCGAAAAGGGCCTCGCCGCGCTGATGGACAGCCAGTTCAAGATCGGCGCCGACGCTTCGGTGGCGGTGGCGACCTATGGCGCTGGCATTTCCGGCGCCACCACGGCGGCTTTGCGCGCCGATATCGTCGCCTTCGCCCAGGCGCGCGGCCTGTTCGCCGGCATCGCGCTGGATGGTTCGCTGATCAACCAGCGCAGCGAGTCGAACCAGGCTTACTACGGCCAGTACCTGTCGCCGCAGCAGATCGTGCTCAACCGCCAGGGTAGCAACCCCGGCGCCGATCCGCTGCGCGAGGTGCTGGGCCAGCTTGCAGGCCAGTAGCGCCCGCGGCGCGGTAGCCGCCGGGCGCACTTGCGGCTAGGTTTCGCCGATGGCGGAGCCCCCCCCGTTCTGGCAGACCAAGACCCTGGAGGAGATGTCCCCCGAGGAGTGGGAGTCGTTGTGCGACGGCTGCGGCCGCTGCTGCCTGCACAAGCTGCGCTTCGAGGTGACCAACGACCTGGGCCATACCAACGTCGCCTGCCGCCTGCTCGACCTCGAAACCTGCCGCTGCACCAAGTATGAAACGCGCCACCGCTACGTGCCCGACTGCGTTACCCTTACGCCGGCCGAGGTGCGCGCCATCGACTGGCTGCCGCCCTCCTGCGGCTATCGCCTGGTGGCCGAGGGCAAGCCGCTCGCATGGTGGCATCCGCTGGTATCCGGCACGCCGGACAGCGTGCACCAGGCCGGCATCTCGGTGCGCGGCCGTGCCGTCGGCGAACGCACGGCCGGCCCGCTGGAACACCACCTCGTCGACTGGCCAGGCAAGATGCCCCGGCCGCGGAAACCAAAGGAAACCCCGTGATGCTCCAGGATGCCCTGTTCGGCGGCGTGAACGCAGCCGTGCTGACCGCCATGCACCCCGATCTTTCGCTCGACCTCGACCGCATGGCCGCCCACTCGCGCTGGCTGCTGGCCAATGGCTGCAACGGCCTGGGCATCCTGGGCACCACCGGCGAGGCGAACTCGCTGGGCATCGCCGAGCGCATCGCGGTGATGGAGGGCATGATCGAGCGCGGCATCCCGGCCGCCACGCTGCTGCCGGGCTGCGGCACCACCGCCATCCCCGACACAGTTCTGCTGACGAAGCGCGCCGCAGCGCTGGGCATCCGCGGCGTGCTGCTGCTGCCGCCGTTCTTCTACAAGAACCCGTCCGACGACGGCCTGTTCGCGTATTACTCCGAAGTGGCCCAGCGCGTTGGCGGCGGCATCAAGCTGTATTTCTACCACTTCCCCGCCCAGTCGGCGGTGCCGATCGGGCTGCCATTGATCGAACGCCTGCTGCGCGCCTATCCCGGCACGTTCAAGGGCATCAAGGATTCCACCGGCGACTGGGCCAACACAAAAAGCTACGCCGACGCCTTCGCCAAGGAGGGCTTCGAGGTGTACTGCGGCGACGACAGCCTGTTGCACGCCAACCTCAACAACAACGGTGCTGGCTGCATCACGGCGGCCGCCAATGTCGGCTGCGCGGTCAGCCAACAGGTCTACGCCAAATGGAACAACGCCCAGGGCGAGGCGGCACAGGTGACGCTGAGCGCCATCCGTCGCGCGGTGACCTCGGTGCCGCTCATTCCGGCGCTGAAATCGCTGGTCGCGCGCAATACCAGCAATCCCGCCTGGACCAACATCCGCCCGCCGCACCTGAAGCTGAGCGCCGAGCAGGAAGGCAAGCTGTTCGCCGCCTTCGATGCGTCGGGCTTCGCGTTGGCGAAGGCAGCGTAGGCAATACCAAGTGCCTCAAACATTGACCTACCTTATGGCAAGGCCAGGGCTTCGCCCTGGACCCACCA
>JBBQOT010000526.1:0-3144 GCA_038331165.1 Acetobacterales bacterium | reverse complement strand
CCAGCAGCAGCAGCGCGATGGTCAGCCCCCAGGCCAGGGTGACGCGGCGGGTGAGCGCGATCGACAGCACCACCAATGCCGCACCGATCAGGCTGGGGGCGAATTCGCTGGCCGGGTGGAACAGCGCGCTCGCCCAGGCGGGAAGGCTCCAGGCCGGGCTGACCCACGCGGTGTCACCCAGCGCGTCGATGGCACCCAGGGCCAGCAGCAGCGCGCCGCACAGCGCGACCGTACCGACCACGGCGGCGACGGCGAAATCGGGCTGGCTCCAGCGGCCGAAGGTCTGCACGCCCGGCAGCGTGGCGGTGCGGGCGAACACGCCACGGCCGCGCAGCAGCATCTCGTTGCCGGCGAACAGGCTGGCGGCCAGGAACAGCGGAATGATGTAGTAGTACAGCCGGAACACCACGATGCCGCCGACAATCACCGGCGGCTCCAGGAACGGTGCCAGGCCCAGCAGCATGACGGTGTCAAACACGCCGATGCCGCCAGGGATGTTGGCGGCCAGCCCGGCGGTATAAGCGGCGACGTAGATGCCCAGGAAGGCGGCGAAGGTCAGGCCAGCGGCCGGCGGCAGCAGGACATAGAGGATGGCGGCTGTCGCGGCCACGTCGACGGTGGCCAGCAGGGTCTGCACCACCGCCATGCGCCAGGACGGCAATTCAACGTCGTGGCTGAACAGCCGCACCCGCCCGATGGCGCCGGACAGCACGATATAGGCCGCCGCGGTGGCCAGCAGCGCGACGGCGATGACCTGGATCAGCCAGCGCGGCAGCTGGTCGCCGATCACCGGCAACACGTGCGGCTCGACCAGCAGCACCGTGCCGCCGAGCACCAGCCCGCCAAGCATGAAGGTGAGCGAGCAGAACGCCACCACCTTGCCGATCTGCAGCGGTGTCAGGCCCCAATGGGCATACAGCCGGTAGCGCACCGCAGCACCCGACACGGCGGCGAAGCCGAGGTTGTGCGCCAGGGTGTAGGCGCAGAACGAGGCAAAGGCGGAGCGGGCGTAGCTGACCGGTCGGCCGGCATAGATGGTGCCCAGCCGGTCGTAGATGGTGAGCAGCCCATAGGCCAGCACGGTGAAGCCCAGCGCCAGCCACAGCCGCGAGGGTGGAATCGCCGCAAGCGCATCCTTGATGTCGGCCAGCTTGAGGGTGCGGAACTCGTGCTGCACCACCCAGATGGCGCCACCGAGCAGGGCGACGCCCAGCACGGCGGGCAGATGGCGCAGGCCCAGCTTCATCGCGAGGGGCTCATCGGGGCGGCGTCAAGATGCGAACCGCGTCACGCCGGGGTGCGGGCCAGCGCCCCTTCGATCAGCGCGCTGGTCTCGGCGATGCCGTACAGCGCGATGAACTGGCCGAAGCGCGGCCCGTCCTGCTGGCCCAGCAGCACCTGATACAGGCAGCCGAACCAGGCGCGCAGCTCAGCGAAGGGGTGGCGCTTGCCGACCTCGTACAGCAGGTTCTGGATCGCCTCGGCGGGCGTGTCGGGGGTGAGCTGCGCCAGCTCGGCATGGAGGTCGGCCAGAGCGGCGCGCTCGGTTTCGTCGGGCGCGCGGTATTGCTTCGCCGGGCGCACAAAGTCGCGGTAATAGGCCAGGGCGTATTCCACCAGGCGGGCCAGCAGCGGCATGTCGGCGGGCGTGGCGGCGGCGTTGTAGCGGCGGATGAAACCCCACAGGATATCAGGCGTTTCGGCGTTCACCACGCTGGCCAGGTTCAGCAGCATGGCGAAGGACAGCGGCGAATGCGCCTCCTGCGGGATATGGCCGCCGTGGATGTGCCAGGCCGGGTTGGCGGGCTTTTCGTGCGCTGCCTGGCCGTGGCCCTTCAGCGCATTGGCGATGTATTCGTCGACCGCTTTGGGGATGACGTCGAAATACAGGCGCTTGGCGCGCTGCGGCTGGTTGAACATGTATTGGCTGAGACTTTCGGGCGGGGCATAGCGCAGCCATTCCTCGACTGACAGCCCGTTGCCCTTGGACTTGGAGATCTTCTGTGCCTGTTCGTCGAGGAACAGCTCGTACGTAAAGCCCACCGGCGGCGTGCTGCCGAGGATGCGGCAGATCGCGCCAGAGAGTTTGACGCTGTCGATCAGGTCCTTGCCCGACATCTCGTAGTCAACGCCCAGCGCGTGCCAGCGCATCGCCCAGTCGGCCTTCCACTGGCATTTTCCGCCGCCACCGAGGATGCAGGTCTCGAACTTCGCGCCGGTGTCGGGGTCGGTCCAGGCGACCAGGCCGGCCTCGGTGTCGCGCACGTCGAGCTTCACCTGCATCACGATGCCGGTTTCGGGATGGATCGGCAGGATCGGCGAATAGGTGGCGCGGCGGTCTGGGCCGACGGTGGGCGCGATCACGCCGACGATCTGCTCGTGGCGGCGCAGGATCTGGCGCAACGCGTCGTCGAAGCGGCCGGCGGCGTAGTATTCGGTGGAGGAGGCGAATTCGTACTCGAAGCCGAAGCTGTCGAGAAAGCTTTGCAGCCGCGCGTTGTTGTGGTGCCCGAAGCTGGCATGGGTGCCGAAGGGGTCCGGGATGCGGGTCAGCGGGCGGCCCAGATGGGTGGCCAGCATCTCCTTGTTCGGCACGTTGTCGGGCACCTTGCGCAGCCCGTCCATGTCGTCGCTGAACGCCAGCAGCTTGCTGGGCAGGCCGGTCAGCTCGGTGAAGGCGCGGCGCACCCACGAGGTGCGGGCGACCTCGCCGAAGGTGCCGATATGCGGCAGGCCCGAGGGGCCGTAGCCGGTTTGGAACAGGGCCGCCGGTTTGCCGGATTTGCCCATGCGCTCGACCAGCTTCTGGGCTTCCTCGAAGGGCCAGGAACGGGGCATGGCGGGGGCGGCGGTGGGCGCGGGTGCGGACATGGCGCGGACCCTAGTGGATTTGCGCCAGACGGGAAACCAGGGGGGCGCGGGACTGCGGCAAGTCACCTATACTGCGCCGATGCAATCGCCCTTTTCCCTGCCCGACTCCCCGGCCGTGGCAGCCGGCGCCGCGCGGGCGGCAATCCTGACCGCGGTCGGCGAGATGCTGTCGCTGTCGGCTGAGGCGGCGGCGCGGCAGTTGCGCGGGCAGATCCCGCTGCTGGTGCATGCGCCGGCGACGCTGATGCGGTTGGGGATGGGGCCGGTCCCGGC
>JBBQOT010000525.1:0-3157 GCA_038331165.1 Acetobacterales bacterium | reverse complement strand
GTGCTGTTTGGGGAAGGGGGCCATCGGGATGTTTCAACCACCGTGATGGCCCCCTTCCCCAAACAACACTTAAACAAATGGAGTCCAGAGGCGCTGCCTCTGGCGGGTCCAGGGCAGAGCCCTGACCTTACTTATCTCACCTCAGGCCCTTAGCGCGGCGTGAGCGGTCGTATCAGGCGGTGCGCACGGAACGCTCGCTGGCGGTCCAGATCGGGCTGGCGCGGCTGACCCGCTCCTGCGCGGTACCGAGGCGGCGCGCGGTTGCCTCGCGCTCAACCAAGTACATCATCGGCACCAAGCCGATGCCGACCAGCAGCGCCACGAACCCGAAGCGGGCGACGCCGACCTCGTTGAGCCAGGGATTATTGGACAGCAGTAGCGTCGCCGCGGCGGCGATGCAGAGCAGGTCGGTGATGATGCCGGTAATTGCCAGCATGACGATGCGCGGATGCATTTTGCCCCCTATGGCGCGAATGAGAAAGGCTTGCCTGCGCCACGATTTTCGGGGCGCGCGGACGGTTAAAATAAGATGCCGACGAAACCGGCTGGCACGTGTTGGTAGTGAGCAAGCCGCGTGCCAACCCACAACGACGGGCCAGGCGCGGATCGCGGCCGAATCCGGCTGAGGCGCGGTGCCGGCGGGGGCCAGACGGCAGTAGAGTGCTATTCTGGTTCGCGCGGCGCTACCGGGCCGGTACAAACCGCCGATCCGTCATGCAATTTGCGATGCAATTGCGAAGGATCGCGCGGCCGGCGCCGTCGATGGAGCGGCAAATCGGCTTGATCCGGATCAAGGGCGCGTGGCGACGCCGGTGTTATCGGGTCATGGTCAACTGAGGAGACGTCTGATGTCGCAACACAGCCAGCCGGTGGTATGGGTCCTGGTCGCCGATGGCGAGCATGCCCGCGTGGTGGTGCCGGCCGAGTGCGAGGGCCAGTTCGCCACCCGCATTGCTTTCGACCCGGCCAGCGCGCGGCTGCATGCCGATGCCGCCGGCGGCGCGGTCGACCGCCGCTACGAAGCCGCCGAGGCCGGCCACCATGCCGAGAAGCCGGCGCGCGATCCCAAGGTGCTGGGCGAACAGGGCTTTGCCGCCTCGGTGGCGCACCATATCAACGCGCACGCGCTGCGCCACGATTTCAACCAGCTAGTGCTGGTGGCGCCCGGCCACACGCTGCACCACCTGCGCGATGCGCTGGCGTCGCAGGCATCTGCGATGGTGGTGGGCTCGATGACCAAGGATTATGCCAAGCTGGCCGACCACGAGTTGTCGCCCCATTTGGCGCAGTGGTGGCTGGCCCCGCCCACGAAGCCGTGACGGCGCGCCGACGCCATCCGCCACAAGTATTTGTTAAGCATTGTCAGCAATGATGCGGGAAGGATCACGCCGGACTGAATCACGTCGCTAGGTTCCGACTCCGACGGGCTGTCATGATCGCCGTACGAGGTGTTGACCAGATGACGCGATTGAACATGACCGGCGCAAAAATACGTCCTTCCCGCAAAGCCGCTTTGGCCCACAGAGCGGCATTGGTTCGGGCTGCGGCATTGGCCGCCCTGTTGGGCGTGACCGGGTGCGGCAGCTCCTCCGGGACGATGCATGCGGAAGCCGACCCGTCGCTGAAGCTTGCGGGCATATTCCTGCAGGCAGGGGCGCCCGACGCGGCGCTGCGCGCAGCCGACGAGGTGTTGACGCGCCAGCCGCGCAACGTCGCGGCGATGGAGGCGCGCGCCGACGCGCTGGCCCAGATGGGCCGGACGGACGAGGCGCAGCAGGCCTATGCCATGCTGATCGCTGCCAACCCCGCCGCGGTGGGGCCGCGCATCGCGTTGGGGCGGATGCTGGTGGGGGTCAGCCCGGCGGCGGCGGAACAGGTGTTCACCGAGGTGCTGGCGCGCCAGCCGGGCAACGCCGTCGCGCTGAACAACCTGGGCATCGCACGCGATCTGCAGGGCCGGCACATCGAGGCGCAGGCGGCCTATCGCGCGGCGCGCGCGGCCGACCCCGAGATGACCGGGGCGGGCGTGAACATGGGCCTGTCGCAGGTGTTGGCCGGCGACATGGCGGAGGCGGTGCGCACGCTGACCCCGCTGGCCAGCCTGCCGGACGCGCCGGATGCGGTGCACGAGAACCTGGGCGTGGCATTGGCGGCCAGCGGCGACAGCGCCGGGGCCGCGCGGGTGCTGGGCCGGGTGATGTCGGCGGCCGAGGCGAATGCTGCGCTGGCGCAGTATCGGCAGGCCGCCGGGCCGGTGCAGGTCGCCGTGGTGCAGCCGCCCGCCACGGTCAGGCCAGCTTCTATTGCGCCAGCTTCGGTGGCACAGGCTGTTGTGGCACAACCTGCTGCGGCGCCGGTTGCACCGGTGGCCGTGCCCTTGGTTGCCGCGCCCGCAGCGGTGCCGGCGCCGCTGGCGGCCGTCATCGTGCCGGCGGCCCGGATCGAACGGGTCGCCCCGGTGCCTGAACCGGCACCGTCACCGGCACTGGCTGCCGCGGCCCCCCCCGCTTCTGCGCCCCCCGCTGCTGCGGCCTCTGTGGTCGGGTCGGAGCAACCGGCCGTGATGCCGGTCACCGTTCCGATCGCGCCCCCGAGTGTCGCCCCGCGCTTGGCCGAGGCATCTGCCCGGCCGTCCGGTGCGGTTTTCGCCCAGCTCGCCATGGCCCCGTCGGCCGGGCGAGCGCGGGCACGCGGGGAGGAAATCCGCGCCAACCAGCCGGAACTGCTGGGCGAGCGGCCGCTGGTGGTCGCCGCCAGTACCTATCGCGACCAGCCGATCTGGACGGTGCGCACCGGGCCCTTCGCCTCGGCGCGCCAGGCCGAGAGCTTCTGCCAGCAATTGCAGGGCGTCGGGCAGGATTGCTGGGCCATGGTGCCGGCGCAGACCCTGCCGGCCGCCGTTGCCGCGCCTGTGGCAAGTAGCGCGCGCGCTGCCAATCCGGTTGCCGCCGCACCAGTCGCCGCCGCACCAATCGCCGCCGCGGTGCCCGTCGGTGCCTATGCCCAGCTGGCCGCCTCGGACAGCGCGGCGGCAGTGGCCAACGAGTGGGACCGGCTGCGCCATCGGTTAGGCCCGTTGCTGCGCGACCGGCCCGAGGTGACCGTGTCGGCGGAGGTGGGCGGGCGCACCGTGTGGCGCCTGCGCACCGGACCGTTC